>JANXLS010000600.1 GCA_025355035.1 Planctomycetota bacterium
CGAGCGATTGGATGCCGAACAGGACGTTCCGCAAACATCTGATACGACACAGGACGTGTGATCCGATGGGATGACGTCTTCCTCGTCCCACTTTGCCCGGCTCTTAGGAAATCGGCAGCGTCAATTCGAAACACGCACCGTTTTTCACGCTGCGATTCAACTTCAGATCGCCTTTTAAATCGCGCGCGAGACGTTTACTGAGCGCCAATCCCAGCCCGACGCCGGGAGCGGAATGGGCGGCTTGGCGCGCGGATTTCGAAAACGGCTGGAAGAGTCTGCGAACTTCCAAATCCGAAAATCCCGGACCGCTGTCGCAGACTTCGATCCGCGCAAATTTTCCGTCGCGAGCGGCTGACAATCGAATCGATTTAAGCTCGGACGACGACGCGTATTTGCAGGCGTTATCGACGAGATTGAACAGTATCTGCTCAACAGCGGATACATCTGTCGTCAACTTCGTTGCTCCTGTTTCTGAATCGATCACAACATCGAAATTCATCCCAGCCTGCGCCGCGCGTTCGGCCAAACGCGTCTTGACCGCATCCATCAGTCCGCTCACATTGACGTGCTCCACCCGACTGCGCGCGCTGCTGCGCTCCAGTCGCGCGTAGGCCAGAACGTTCTCGACGAGATGCGTCAATCGCCCCGCTTCAGACGTGAGCGTGTTGAGATACGACTGCCGCGCGTCTTCACTCGGAACCATCCCGCTGGCGAGCATCTCCGCGTACATCCGGAACGTCGTCAGCGGTGTCCGCAATTCATGCGTCACCGCGGAGACAAACGCTCCCCGCCGTTCGCTCAGACTGACTGCTCCGAATAGCAGCGCCGCAACGGCACCCGCCGCAAGCAGGGCGAAACTCCATGCGACGATCAGCGAGAGCCGCACGGGCGACAGCGTTTCAAGCGGCTCCAACGGAATCGTGTTTCCCGGCGATAATTTCGCGGGCAATGCGGCGAGCATGTTCGTCGCGCGCTCCCCACCTCCGTCCGGTGCCGGCTCCAAACGAGCATCCGGCAGAAGATCGCGAACGTCCGAGAGCAGCCGTTCCTGAATCCAGCGCCAATCCAACCAGCAGCCTTGAACGTATTCTTTTCCGCCAACGGATACGCGCCGCGCCAGCAACAACATCGACCCGACCCAGACCGGTTTCATCATGCCTTGCGAGACGTTCGCTGGAGCGTCTTTGCGGTTAACCAATGTTTGCTGAGCGGGAGCGTAATTCCCTGTCGCCGCGGTGACATTCAAACCGTTGTTAGCGACAGCAAAGCCCTGAGCTTCTTCGTAGCTTTTTTTTCGGTTCTGCCATTCGGCGGAGTTCTTGCTTTCAGATTGAGCGTAGTTGCTCCGCTGCTGTTTGAGTTGTTGTGAATCATTGGTTGTCTGCGCTTCGGCGTTGTACGAATTGTTCGAGGAAATCGGATTGGCTGGAGTTTGATTTGTGTTGCCGTCTTTTGAATTGACGTCGTTCGATTCCTTGTTGCCGAAGTTATCCATATTGGTGTTGAAAAACGTAATGGCCGACGCGGTGTTGACCGTCTCAGCAGGCAACATGGCGAGCAATGTGTCCCGCGAAATCGCAGCCTTCAATTCCTTCACGTGACCCACCGCAGAGATGACGTGTTCCGGCGATGCGCATGCGGATTGAGCCATCGCCATTTTCGTCTTCGGCGGCGCTTGCGGCGACGCGAGTTGGCCGTTGGGATCGAATTGAAAATAAAGAATCGCGTGCGGGCCTGTTTCGGTCAACAACGGTGAAGCAAACAACGGCTCGCCATTTCGTACGCCATTGAACATGTCGCCGTAGGCTCGACCCGCGGGATAAAAAGAGCCGTACGCGAAGTACGGCACCGCCGTCTCCTGCGACAACAATGGAGCCAGCGCCGAGTCCATGCGCCACAGCGCCAGCCGTACGTTCTCCTCGCGCGCGGCTTGGATGCGCGATTGCTCTTCCAAGCGCAAAACAGTCAGACTCGTCCACCCCATCGCCGCGAGGACGATGACGAGACACAGGCCGAAGCAGGCCCAGATGTGCCAGGGACGCGTCATGTTCGAATTCCTGATTTATGTTGCGCGATCGAGACGGCCATGTTGCGTTCACTCCGTTCAAACCCCGCGTCCCCCAGCAAACATGTATCCTTTTCCGCGTACCGTCAACAAGACTTTCGGTTCGCCGGAATCGTCTCGTAGTTTTTCACGCAGCCGGACGATATGCATGTCGATCGTCCGCGTCTCCGCGCCCTGAGCGCTGATCCGCCACACGCGCGTCAGAATCTCTTCCCGCGAAATCGCTCGGCCGGCATTGGTAGCCAGGTATCGCAGCAATTCCGCTTCGCGTTCACTGAGCTCCTTTCGTTCGCCGTCCGCGTAACGAATTTCGCGGCGCGCCAGATCGGCGCAGCCCTTGTTGAATTTAATTTCGCTGATATCCGTCGGTCGTTCCGGCGAGCGGCGCAACACGGCTTCGACGCGCGCGATCAGTTCCTTCACGCTGAACGGCTTGACGACGTAATCGTCTGCCCCCAAACGCAGGCCCTGCACGCGATCCGATTCGTCGCCGCGCGCAGTCAAAACAATCACGGGCAGCGATGGCCGGCTCTTGCGAATTTCGCGCAAAATATCAAGCCCGTCCATGCCCGGCAGAACGAGATCGAGCAGCACGAGACAACACTCGCTCTGCACGGCCATCTCAAGCCCCTTGGTTCCGTGGCCCGATTCAATAACCGCGAAGGCGTAAAAGCGCAACGCATCGACGATGCCCCGTCGTATCGCCGCGTCGTCCTCAATCACGAGTATCTGTCGCTGTGCCATGTACGGATTCTACTCCGAAATGCAGCGCCGCCGTGTAACGTATTTGTAACAAGCAAACGAATGCGTCGTGGTCAATTCGTCGGCTTGATCTTGACTGCGATGTCGCGATCGACGATCGGCAATTTCAAATCGAATCCGGTCGCGCCTTTTAGATACTCAAACTCGCGGGAATCGATGATCTCGCCTTTGTACGTGTTCCAGAATTCGACGCGATATTTCCCCGGGCGTAAACCGCCGACGTTCATGACGGCATCGGAAACCCGTGGCGCCGGCGCGTCTCCGTAGGGCGTCAATTCATGGTAGATCCATGCGTACATACGGCGATCGGATTTCATCGCCCGGCCCAGCAATTCCGATTTTGGGATGGATCGGAACACCGCTTTGAATTCAGCTTCGTCCGCGCCCTTTCTGAAATCTTCGTCGCGGACAAATCGCGCCAGTGCGCGGTAATCGCCGTAGCGATCTTCGAAATGAACATGCAGCCACCACCAATATCCCGTCGCTCCACTGAGCGGCAGTACGACACTGCCCCACAATCCCGCGTGAAGATCGGCGTCCAATTCAGGCTTCGTGTTCGTCTCTTTTTTGGCGTCCAGTCCCATCCAATGGCGGCCCTGCTCTTCGATCAGCGCGGGCTTGTCGAAGATGTGGAATCCCTTGACCGTCCCGTCGTCGTTGCCAAACCAGAAATCGTGAAGCGCCGCGGATGCGTCCATTCCACCGTGATTCAAATTATCAAACGCCGAATACGCGTTGCTCGTCGCAATATCGACCTCCGACACGGACAACGTCGCTTCGCCGCGTTCGGGATGACTGAAATGAGTCGAGACGAGATGCCGGTTGGGATCGATGCTTTTTAAATAGGAGGCCATTTCGGAATGCCAGTTCTCGACGTTCGGAGCCGGATGATCCGGCAGGAAGCGCCCCCGACGTTCGTCGATGTTCAAACAGTGCTCGTACTCTTCCGTGAATTCAATTTCGCTGAACAGAGCGAAGGCCATGATCGCGGGCGAGTGGCCATAACGGGCCGCGATGTAGCGCAGTTTGTTCCGATGATTAATCTTCGCTTCGCCGCGGGTGAAGAGTTCGCTCGGCGCGTTGAGCGGCCCGCCGAGCGCCGCGTTGTACGGATTGTTCTTCCATTCGCTGTCGATATCCAGTGTGAACTGTCCGTGATTCGTGATCGCCACGTTCAGACGAATGTTCTTTTTCTCAGCAAGATCGACGACGTAATCCATACGCCATGCGTTCGCCAAGTTGTAGCGCCCAAGCCCTTGATAACCCGGCCAATCGCGCCGCCATTCAAGCCCGCCCCACCAGGAACACATCCACACACGCGCCCAACTGATGCCGGATTTCGCGAACGCTTCCATGTAATCGTCGTACTGGTACGTGCCTCGTTTGCCCAACGCGTCGATGATCTCGTGCG
>JANXLS010000610.1 GCA_025355035.1 Planctomycetota bacterium
GTAAGGCGGAACCTCCGAGCGTAAAAGACCCGGCGTGGATGAAGAATCCGGTGGATGCGTTCATATTGGCTCGTTTGGAAAAGGAGGGGATCACGCCGTCGCGCGAGGCGGATCGGCGCACGTTGATCCGACGCCTCTCGCTCGATTTAACGGGCCTGCTGCCTACCCCGGAAGAAGTCGCGGCGTTTGTGGACGATGCGCAGCCGGATGCGTACGACGGGCTCGTCGATCGGCTCCTGGCGAGTCCTCATTTTGGCGAACGCTGGGGCCGGCACTGGCTCGATCAAGCGCGCTATGCGGATTCGAATGGCTACTCGATTGACAGCGAGCGACCGATGTGGCCCTATCGCGATTGGGTGATCAAGGCGTTCAACGACGACATGCGATTCGATCAATTCACCATTGAGCAACTGGCGGGCGACCTGTTGCCGAATCCGAACAAGAGCCAATTGATTGCGACAGCGTTTCATCGCAATACGCTCATTAATGAGGAGGGCGGTGTTGACCGGGAACAGTTCCGAAACGAAATCGCGGTTGATCGCGTGAACACAACGGGTGCCGTTTGGTTGGGACTGACGGTGGGTTGCGCGCAATGCCATTCGCATAAATTCGATCCCATCCCGCACCGCGAATATTACGAGATGTTCGCGTTTTTCAATCAAACGACCGATGTGAACAACAAAGGCCAGACGCTCAGTGTTGCGCGCGGCGAAGTATTTGGAAAACCTTTCAAAATCGAACCACCCAAACCGGAGCCCGCCGCCCCGCCGCTGCTTCAGGCCGATTGGGAAAAACAAGAACTCGCCCGAATCGCCGCTGCAGCAACGGTCCAGACTCTGGCCGTAAACGCACCCGCGAAATGGGTCCCGGCCTACTATGTGGAATACGACACGGCGACCGGCGCAGGCTTTCGATTGCTGCCGGACAATTCATTGCTCTCGGATGGTCGTGGCGCATTCAACGACACGTACCGCATTGTTGCGAAGTCGGAGCTGCTGCGGGTTGCAGCGGTCCGGCTGCGGGTGTTGACAGATGAACACCTTCCGAACAATGGCCCGGGCCTTGCCAACAACGGAAATTTTGTTCTGACGAAATTCGAAGTCTTGTTGGGTGGTCACAGCGTTGATATCGCACACGCTCATGCAGACCACGAACAACCTACTTTTACCGCAGCTAATGCCATCGACGACAATCCTAAAACAGGCTGGGCGATCAATGTCGGCAAGAACGACAAGAATGTAAAGATGAACGCAAACCACGATGCAGTCTTCGTCTTCGCCAATCCGATCGAGCTCGACAACCAGCAGCTCGAAATCAAACTGCATCATGACTTGAATGAGAAATATTTGATCGGCCGCTTTGCACTCGATTTCTCGGAGACCGTTCCACAGA
This sequence comes from Planctomycetota bacterium, assembly GCA_025355035.1. Classification (GTDB taxonomy): domain Bacteria; phylum Planctomycetota; class SZUA-567; order H5-PLA8; family H5-PLA8; genus JANXLS01. The sequence goes on from JANXLS010000610.1 coordinate 1,393, forward strand.
TCGAGACGACTCCCGTAGATGGGTTGCTTGCAGCGTTGAAAGTTCCCAATGGCAAACGTTCGCCCGCGCAGCTCAAACTCGTTAATGAAGCGTTTTCAAATGCAGAGAAATTCGCACCGAAAAAGAAGAGCGGTAAATCGGAACCCAATCCCAACGTGGCGGAATTGATGGTCATGAAGGAATCGGATAAGCCGCGCACGACGTACATTCATGTCCGCGGCGATTTCTTGCGAAACGATGAAAAGACCGGTCCTCTTGAGGCCGGTGTGCTCACCGCCGTTCCCCCTACATTGCAAAAAAAGGCAGGACGCAACCGTTTTGATCTCGCGAAGTGGCTAGTAGATCCGGCAAATCCTCTGACGCCCCGCGTGGCGATTAATCGGATGTGGATGCATCTGTTTACCCGCGGACTTGTTGAGACGGATGAGGACTTCGGCACACAAGGTTCGCCGCCGACGCACCCGGAGTTGCTCGACTGGCTCGCTCGTTCGTTTGTCGAACGCGGCTGGTCGATGAAGGCAATGTTGAAGCAGATTGTGACCAGCGCAACGTATCGACAATCGTCGAACGCGCGCCCGGATCTGGCCGAGAAAGATCCGCGCAATCTGCTCCTCGCGCGGCAGGACCGTGTGCGTGTGGACGCGGAGATCGTCCGCGACACTGCGCTCGCCGCAAGCGGCCTGCTCGACACCACCATTGGTGGGCCGGGAGTTCGTCCGCCCCAGCCCGACGGCGTCTACACCTTCACGCAGAATGTCAAGAAGTGGCTGCCTGACATAGGCGGGAACCGTTATCGCCGTGCGATGTACACGCTCTTTTACCGCAGCGCGCCGTACCCCTTGTTCACGACGTTTGACTCGCCGGATTTTCAGACGGTCTGCACACGCCGTTCGCGTTCGGACACGCCGCTCCAAGCGCTCATGGTCGCCAATGATGCCGCGTTTCTCGAAATCGCGCAGGGCTTCGCCGCACGATTATTAAAGGACGTTCCCGGCGCGGATGTCGATGCGCGGTTGAAGCGCGCGTTTGCACTCGCGTTGAGCCGTGATCCGTCGGACTCTGAACTCTCGATTCTCCGTTCGTATTTCGAGAAACAGAAAGCGTCGTTTTCTACAGATGTGATCAGTGCGAAGGCTCTGGTGACACCGGAATTGAGCGCATTGAAAATGGATGTTGCAACAGGCGCGGCGATGGTTTGTGTGGCTCGCGCGATTTTTAATATGGACAGTTTCATCACCCGAGAGTGATCCGACGATGCAATCCACAGTTCCCAACGAAGAACTCGAACGCCGTCTGTTACACGACCGAACGCGCCGGCATTTTTTCCAGGATTGCGCCGTTGGGCTCGGCGCGATTGCGCTCAATCAATTGATCGGGGACAAAGCGCGGGCGGAGGGCGTGAAACTCAACCCCGCAGAACCGATGGCCGCGCGCGCGCCACAATTTCCCGCCAAAGTCAAGAACGTGATCTACCTTTTTATGGCGGGCGGACCGAGTCAGCTGGAACTTTTTGATCCCAAGCCGAAGCTTGTTGAATTAAGCGGAAAAGCGCCGCCGAAGAGCATGATGGAAGGCAAGCGCTTTGCGTTTTTGAAAGGCAACGAAACGCTGCTGGGATCGGTTCGAAAATTTGATCGCTATGGGCAGTGTGGCATGGCACTCAGCGAACTCATTCCGCATCATCGTAAAATTGTGGACGACGTGTGCTGGCTGCGCGGGATGACGACGGACGTGTTCAATCACGGCCCGGCGAAGCTGTTCATGAACTCCGGCTTTCAAGCGCCGGGGCGTCCGAGCATGGGGTCGTGGGTCACGTATGGGCTGGGGAGCGAGTCGAAGAATCTTCCGGGATTTGTCGTCTTGCAATCGGGACCGCGCGGTCCGCGCGGCGGCAATTCGCTGTGGAGCAGCGGTTTTTTGCCGACGAGTTTTCAGGGCGTTCCGTTCCGAAGCGGAGGCGATTCGATTCTGAATTTGCGCAGTCCGCTGGGGCTTACACCGGAGCGCGAGCGCGATTTTTACGACACGCTGGGCGCACTGAATCGCTCGCGTTTGGAAGAAGTTGGCGATCCGGAGATCATGACGCGCATCAACGCGTATGAAATGGCGTGCCGGATGCAGACGAGTACGCCGGAGTTGATGCAGCTTCAAAACGAATCGCGCGCGACGCTTGATTTGTACGGAGCCGAGCCGGGAAAACCGTCGTATGCGAACAACTGTTTGCTGGCTCGACGGCTTGTTGAGCGGGGTGTTCGATTCGTTCAGCTCTATCACACGGATTGGGATCATCACGGCGACAAGGCGAACAATCTCAGCGACGCGATCGAGAAACGCTGCCGCGAAGTCGATCAAGCATCGGCCGCGTTGGTTCTCGATCTGAAGCAGCGCGGGCTGTTAAAGGATACGCTGGTGATTTGGGGCGGCGAATTCGGGCGGACACCGATGGGCGAAAATCGTGCGACGATCGGCCGCGATCATCATATCGAAGCGTTCACGATGTGGATCGCGGGCGGCGGGATCAAGCCGGGCGTGTTGGGCGTGACGGACGAATTGGGTTTTGGCGTGCTTGAAAACAAAATTCACGTTCACGATCTGCACGCGACGCTGCTGCATCTGCTCGGCTTCGATCACCAGAAACTGACCTATCGATTCCAGGGCCGCGACTACCGACTGACGGATGTTCAGGGCGAGGTCGTCAAAGAAATTCTGACGTAGCCTCGCTCACGAAATCGCGTCGAAATCCCGGATCTATTCTTCGCCGTGTAAATGACTTTTTAGAGGAGGCCCTTCAATGGACCCGTGCTGTCTCCGAACGATGGGACGACAATTCCGACGTTGCTCAACATATTCAGATAGAGGTTGTTGAGCGGCGTTTCTTTCGGACTCGTCAGGCGGCGACCGGTGCGGATTCTGCCTTGCGCTTTTCCAGCGAGGATCAGCGGTAGATCTTTGTGATCGTGGGCGTTGCTGTTTCGGATCGTGGTCCCGTACAGAATCTGGCTGTTGTCGAGGAGACTCGATCCGCCCTCGTCGAGCGACTTCATGCGTTCGAGCATGTACGCGAATTGAGCGATGTGCCAGGTTGGGATTTTTTCGTATTGTTCGAGCGTTTTCGGTTCTTCGCGATGGTGCGACAAGCCGTGCCAGGAACCGTTGACGCCGTCGAGAAAATTGAAGCCTCGGGGGGACTGCGCTTCGCCCATCATCATCGTCGCGACGCGCGTGGAATCGGTCCACAGTGCCAGGACGAGGATGTCGAGCATCAGGCGCACGTGTTCCATGTGGTGTTCGGGAATGCCG
>JANXLS010000985.1 GCA_025355035.1 Planctomycetota bacterium
TCGACCGCCATCTCGCACAGTTCGTCCGTCGCGTTGCGAAAGAATTCCGGAACGTCGTCAGGCATCATTTTTACAGCAGCAGCAGCGACCATTTTGTGCCCGCCACTCCACCATGCTCGTGCGGGGCGCGAACCAAACGACATCGCAACCCCAACCAGCGCGAGGACGCAGGCAGAGATTGCGAGTGAACGATGCGACTGAAAACGATGCGCCATGGCCGTGATTCTCCAATTAGATTTGTACACGGCAGCCTACAGGCTACCATCCCCATGCAAGAGCACGGGACGGTCTACTCTGCGTCTTTCCGAAAGCCTCACAAATCGCTACGGTTTCGCAGGAACCGCAGGTTTCGGAGCCGGTGCAGCTGCGGGCTTCGGCGCAGATGGAGCAGCCGACGAAGCGTTCGCTGCAGGAGCCGCTCGCGGCTTCTCAGCGGGCTTTTCGAGCACTGCGTGTTTCGGCGCGAGAATCAACCCGACGCGTTTGCCTTCGCGGAACGGAGGGCGCTCGACTTTCGAACAATCCGCCATCTGCGTTACAACGCCTTTGAGAATCTGTTCGCCCAGGCTCTGATGCGCGATTTCGCGGCCTTTGTAAATCATCGTGAACTGGACGCGGTGTCCCTCTTCGATGAATTCCTTGGCATGAACAACCTTGATCCCCAAATCGTGCGGCCCGATCTTGAAGCTGAGGCGCACTTCCTTGAGGTCGTGAGCGTGAGCCTTCTTGCGGGCTTTCTGCTCCTTCTTCTGCTCGTGATAAATGTGCTTGCCGTAATCCATGATGCGGCAGACCGGCGGTTCTGCTTTGGGCGCGACCTCAACAAGGTCCAGTTCCACTTCCAGCGCCTTGGCGCGTCCCTGGTCCGACGTCATGACTCCCAGTTGATCGCCGGTCGATCCAATGACGCGGACCGTCTTGGCCTTGATCTCGTGGTTGATGCGAAGTCTCTCTGTGATGGCAATTCTCCTTTACAACGGGTTTTAAAAACCAGCCCCAACGTTTCTTCCTCCTAGAATACGCCGATGCTGCGCCGATAAAAAACATTTGTCATTTGTCATTTGTTTAAGCCGTTAACTCCGAGCCAAAATCTCAGCCTTCGCCTTCGC
>JANXLS010000682.1 GCA_025355035.1 Planctomycetota bacterium
AGCGTTGGCACCGGCGCTGGTCAACACCTGGAACACGTAACCGGACTTCGGCGTCGCAGAAGAGAGCGGCTGGCCTTCAGCATTCGCAAACGAGCGGTCGATCAACGCGAGGTCGCCGGCACCCGACGTATTTTCAAACAAGCTGTTGTTGCCAGACAACGCTTGGGAGTATTCAAGCGTGCCGTCCTTGTTGTAATCCGTGCGGCGGTAGATGTCTTCGGCCGTGGCGAATGATTTGCACGCGGCAACGGCGGCGGTTTCGTTCGCGGCCATGCGTGAGCGCATTAAATTCGGAATCGCAATGGCGGCAATGATAGCAATGATCGCAACTACGATCATCAACTCGATGAGTGTGAATCCCTTGGTCTTCATGTTCTTTCTCCCCCTGACTAAAATGTTTAACGATACGTAGACAGTTTCGGTTGTCCGCAGGACGTCGACGCGTTCTTGTTCGGACCGGAGCTTAATAGCGGATTACTGTGCCAGACAATCATCTTTTTCCGCAAATCACGAAAATGGGCTCCGCGCGCGTCGCAAGCGCTCTCGTAATGCCTAGACAACACATTGTGCATATAATGTTTATAACTGCTCACATATTTTTGAATCACTTTATTTATATTCGCGAGCAGTTGTTAAACATCTTTCGAAACCTCGACCTCTTGACGATTTACGGCACTTTAATTACCCTAGAGTTTCAACCACTCCGCATTTTTGTCACCATTCGCCCAAAATGTGCGGTTAATTCGCAACCCTGCCTTTTACCGAAAAAGTCCCGACTTGCGGTCATTTGGCAGCTATTGGAAACACCTGTGTCAAAACTCGAAAATTCATCCGTTGTATATTAAAGAAAGGAGGCATGAAGAACCTATCCCAAAACCCGACGCATCCATCTCCTTGCGGCGGGCGGCGTGGCGCATCTGGACGCGTCGGGTTTTGGGATAGGTTCTAAATGCTTGGAATGGGGACGGGTTTTAAACGGCTTTAAGAGCCTGTCGCACAAACCCATTTGGTTTTCATAAGTCGTTTAAAATCGGTTCGCGTTCCACCGATTTTAAAGAGTTTACAAGAACGAGTAGGGTTTGTGCGACAGGCTCTTAAGATCGAATAATGCGAAGGGACGCGAAAACGCGAAAAGAGAATTTGGGGTTGCGCATGGCGCACAATGTGCAATTTATGGAACGGATTGGAATGGGGAAGTGGTTGGAATGGGATGAAGGCACATATGTGCAAGTTTGGGAACGATGAGGCTGAGAGAAACGGCAATCAATAAGGGATTATTCAATACGAGCGCGAGGCAATGCACGTATGTGCAACATTTGTAACGGATTGAAACTAGAAATTGAGAGCGTATATGGACGGATCGGGGAGTGCAATGCATACGTGCATTTTATGGAGCGGTATGGAATCATGGGAACTGCATGACTTGGTCGAAAAAAAACGCCATCCATGCTGCCGAAGTCGGCTGTTAGTGTGGTGATGCACACATCTTGATCTTTTGAAAATGCTCTTCGTTGCTGGCTCCGTAACAGGTTATGTAAACATGCTCCGTCGCCAGACGCCTCGATCACGTTCAAAATACCCGGCGTCAAATCATCATCCAGAGTGATTCACCACGCTAGGATGGCGGTATTAACTTATCCAATTCAAGTCGATTGTATAATGATATGATACCCGTCGCCTCGCGCCGAGTGTCACGCCAAAGCGCTAAAGCAATAACTTCGCGGGATGCTCCAACAAATCTTTCAGCGTCTGCAGGAATTTTGCGCCGACCGCGCCATCGATGACACGGTGATCGCAGCTCAATGTGATTCCCATTGTCTTGCCCGCTACAACCTGTCCCGCCGCGTTCACGACCGGCTTGTTTTGAATCGCACCGACCGCCAGGATCGCCGCTTCCGGCGGGTTGATGATCGCGAAGAAATGATCAACGCCGAACATGCCCAGATTGGAAATGGTGAAACCCGAGCCGCTCAATTCCGCGACTGTCAGCTTCTTGTCGCGCGCTTTGCCAGCGAGTTGCTTAACGCCACCGTTGATCTGCTTCAATGACATTTTGTCGACGTTGCGCAACACCGGCGTGTAAAGGCCTGCTTCAGTCGCGACCGCAACAGCAATGTTGATTTCGCCATGTCTGCGGATGCTCGTCTGATTGAACGCGGCGTTGACTTCAGGATGCTTCGCCAGCGCCGCGGCCGAGACCTTAATAACCAGATCGTTGAAGCTGATTTTCACGCCGCCTTCTTCGACCGACGCATTCAATTCGTCGCGGAAGGCAACCGCGCGATCCATTGACACTTCGCTATACAGATAGAAGTGTGGAATCGTCTGCTTGCTTTGCAGCAACCGCTTCGCAATCGTCTGGCGTAAACCACTGAGAGGAATGTCTTCGCCGACGCCCGTTCCAACGGGCACAGGAGCCGCCAACGCTGCTGCAGTTGGAGCCGTCGCCGGAACGTCGCGCGCTATGACACGACCGCCAGGACCGCTCGGCGCAACCTGATGGAGATCGATCCCGCGTTCCTTCGCAATCTTCTTTGCCAAGGGTGTCGCTTTCACGCGGGCACCATGGTCAAACGCCGCCTGAGCAGGAGCCGCAGCGACAGCCGCACTTGACGCAGCGACAGAAGCGGCAGCAGTGGGTGCAGCCTTCGCCGGAACAGCGGCCGCGGCAGGTGTCGCAGCGCCACCCTTGGCCAGAATTGCGGATATATCTTCGCCTTCTTTGCCAATGACACCGAGCAATTCGCCGACTTTATTTTTGGAGCCTTCCGGAGCGATGATCTTCAGCAACACGCCGCCATCGAATGTTTCGAGCGGCATCGTCGCTTTGTCGGTTTCGACTTCCGCGAGCGTGTCGCCAGCCGAAACCTTATCGCCCTCTTTTTTCAACCAGCGATTGATGGTGCCCAATTCCATCGTGGGTGACAGGCTTACCATGCGGACTTCAATGGCCATTGAAATACAGTCCTTTTGTGTTTGATCCGATGCGTCAACGACGACGTTGAAACGTGCGAGTCGAAATTACTTGTACGTCACTTTCTTCACCGCCGCAATAATCCGATCGATGCTCGGCAGAACGGCCGCTTCGAGCTTCGGGTTGTACGGCATCGGGACGTCGAGTCCGGCAACGCGAACCACCGGCGCGTCGAGATCATCGAAGCAGTACGTGTACACACTTTCAGCGATCTGCGCACCCACACCACACCAGTGCCAGCCTTCTTCGACGACGACGCAGCGATTCGTTTTCGCGACGCTCTTCGCCACCGTTTCGATATCGAACGGGCGCAGTGTACGCGGATCGATCAATTCACAACTGATTCCCAATTCGGATTCGATGCGCTCGATGGCCGCAGCGGCCGTGTGGCGGATGCGCGAATGGGCGATGATCGTCACGTCCGAGCCTTCTTTCACCACGTCGGCGACACCGAACGGTACCAGATGCTCTCCATCCGGCACTTCGAATTTCTTCCCGTAAAGCGCTTCACTTTCGATGAAAATGATGGGATCTTCGTCGCGGATCGCGGTCTTCAGCAACCCCTTCGCGTCGGCACCCGTCGCGGGCATCGCGACCTTCAGTCCGGGAATATGCGTGAAGAGGGCTTCGAACGACTGCGAATGCTGGGACGCAAGCTTGCCGCCCGCGCCACCCGCGCCGCGAATCACCATCGGGCATTTGAACTGACCGCCGGACATGTACAGCGTCTTCGCCGCGTTCGAAATGATCTGGTCGATCGCGCCGACAAGGGCGAAATTCCACGTCATCATTTCGACGATGGGCTTCAAGCCGTGCATCGCCGCGCCGACGCCAATGCCCGTGAATCCGCACTCCGAAATCGGCGTGTCAATCACGCGCTTGGGGCCGAATTTTGCAAGCAGTCCCTTCGATACTTTGTACGCGCCGTTGTATTCGGCGACTTCCTCGCCCATCAAAAAGACGCGATCGTCGCGTTCCATTTCTTCGGCGATCGCTTGTCCCAGTGCTTCGCGGTATTCAATCAGTGCCATCGTTTTTCCTTGAACCTATCTAAAGATTTTCAGTCGGACTCAGCGAAATCGCTTGCGTCAAAACGGTATTCGGATTGCTTTAGAATTCCACGCGCGGCAACATCGACGCCGGCCAGGGGTTCGCCACGATGTCTGTGGCCAGCTCCGACAAATCCGGTTCCGGCGCAGCAATCGCGTGTTCCACGCTCGCTTTCGCTTCCGCATCCGCCGCTTCTTCAATTGCGTGAATTCGATCTTCTTTAACGCCGCGTTCGATCAGAACCGCCTTCAACATCAGGATCGGATCTTCTTTCTTCTTTTCTTCGACTTCAGTGGCTGTGCGGTAGTTGGCAGGATCAGACATCGAGTGTCCGCGGTAGCGGTAGGTCTTGACTTCAATCAGCGTCGGCGTGTTGTCGAATCGGGCGCGGGCAACTGCTTCAGAGAAACACTTGCGGACTTCCAGCACATCCATTCCGTCGCATGTAACGCCCGGGAAGTTGTAGCCTTCAGCACGCTTGCACAATTCCGACGTCGCGCTCGAACGATTCACCGCCGTACCCATACCGTACTTGTTGTTTTCGAGGACAAAGATCACCGGCAACCGCCACAATCCAGCAAGGTTCATCGCTTCGTGAATCGCGCCCTGCTGAGCCGCACCGTCGCCGTAGAATCCCAGTGTCACCTTTTTTTCGTTCTTGTATTTTTGAGCAAACGCGACGCCCGCGGCGACCGGGATGTGGCTGCCGACGATCCCGTTTCCGCCCATCATGCCCAGAGCGTTGTCGAAGAAGTGCATCGACCCGCCTTTGCCTTTGCTGCAACCTGTGGCCTTCGCGAACAGTTCGCCCATCAAGGAATCTGCCGTCATGCCCATCGCCAGCGCGTGGCCGTGATCGCGGTAACCCGTCAACACTTTGTCGCCCTTTTCAAGGCAACTGATCGCGCCGACGCACACCGCTTCCTGCCCGATGTACAAATGGCAGAATCCGCCGATCGCGCTCTTCTGATATTGCTGGTAGGACTGCTCTTCAAAACGGCGGATGCGCATCATCTCCTTGTAGAGATGCAGCAGCAAATCCGCGCTCTCTTCAACGTGTTTGTGTGCGACGCTTTCGACAACTTCCGTCTTCTTCGTTTTGGGCGCGGCGATGGCAGTTGGCACGGAGAGAACTCCTTGTTCGAATCGGTGTAAAGTCGAATTCCGTTCGACTCTCTATAATTCTTCAGCTACTTTAGCTTGCGTTATCATTATGAAAAGTATATCGTTTGCATAGGAACGATATTTTTTACTTATGGACAATTTAAAGCCATGGAAATCAATCCTTTACGCTACTTTGCCGAAGTCGCAAATGTCAAAAATTTTACGCGCGCCGCGAAAAATTGTCATGTCGCCCAACCTGCGCTCAGTCAGCAGATCAAGAAACTCGAGTCGATTTTAGGCCTCAAACTCCTCAATCGTCTGCCGCGCGGAGCGCAACTGACAACCGAAGGAGAAATTCTCCTCCCGTATGTTCAAAAGGTGTTAAACGCGATCCAGGAGACTGAAGATGTTGCGGCGGATTTGCGCGGTTCGTCGCGCGGCGCTGTACGCATTGTCAGCTTACCGTCGGCGACGGTCTACGTTCTACCACCTCGAATCGCCGCTTTCAAACGCGATCATCCCCGAATCGATATTATTCTCGAAGAAAAAATCAGCACCGATATCCCTCAACAAGTCCTAGCTGGCCACTTTGATCTCGGCGTCACCCAGGCCATGAATCCGTTCCCCGGCATGTCCCGCGTCTTGATCCACGAAGAAGAACTCCTCTTGGCCGTACCCGAAGGCCACGCACTTTCCGCTCGCAGCGAAATCAAACTCAGCGACGCCGCCAATGAACATTTCGTTGTCACAAAGAAAAACACCGAGTTCCGCTTCCTCGTCGAAGACTTGTGTCGGCGCGCCGGCTTCGAAATGCAAG
>JANXLS010000694.1 GCA_025355035.1 Planctomycetota bacterium
TCAAAGCGTGGTGCAACGGGCCGGACGGGAAGTCAAGCCAGAGCGCGCCATTCATGCCGGGAATTAAATCAACGGAAGACGAAGACAACATCATGTCGTGGGCGAAAGGAAAATAGCCATGTCAGTATCGCGTCGCCGGACAGGTTTTTCGATGATCGAACTTTTGGTGGTCATGTTCCTGATTGCCTTCATGATCGCATTTTTGACGAAGGTCTTTGTTGACAGCACGAAAAACGCGAAGATTAAAGCGGCGCGCATTCTGCTGCACAAATTGGATGTTGCGCTGCATGAATACTATGCGGATTTTGGCGAGTATCCGCCGGATTCGGGATATGGGCTGGACCCCTCCGCCGGCTCGAAGACCACCTACGATGCGGGGTCGCTGTATCGCTACCTGGGTCGGCAACTGGTCGTCACGACCGGTTCGAAAAAAGGTTCCTTTGGGCCGTACGTTCAGCATTTTACGGACAAGGAACTGATGTCGTTCGACGGTGGAGCGGAAAAAGATAACAATTTCATGATCGTGGATCCCTGGGGAATTCGCGTCGGTTACATTGGCAGCAAATCGCGCGTGTTGCACAATCGCGATGGCGTGGATCTGTTCTCGGCGGGGCCCGACAAGAAGACAGCATCCGATAAGGACAGCGGCGATCATGGACCCTATCCGACGGGGTGCGATCATGACAATGTGGCTTACAATGGAACGGCGAGCAGCGCAAATGCGGTGGGGTTGGGTCACGCGGTATTTAATGGATCGTTGACGGCGTACAAGAAAGTTAAGAACATCACCGGCAAAGGTAGTGCGGTCGAAACGCTGGATGACATTAACAATTGGGATCCGGACTTCTAATTCGTGACCTTGGTGCTGGGAGAAGTCATTTGCAGTCCGCAGGAGCAGTATTTTAAACTTCGAAGATTCGCACCGCCAGGAAGACGATTCCATGCTCACGACCCTTGAACGACCAGTGCACCCGGCTTCGACAGAGCGCAGACGACCGGGCGGTTACACGCTCATCGAAATTTTGCTGGTCATGGGCATCATCATCATGGTCATCACGCTGGTTCTCATCTCTGTCGCGGCCATGTTGCGAACATCGAAGATGTCGCGCGCGGTGAGTCTGGTGACGGCGGCGGTGGACGAAGCGCGCACGGCGGCGATCACGATTCGCCGCACCACACGCGTGGATGTGACGCCGTTGGATAACGAAGGCAAGATCAGCCGCATGACGGTTTTCGGTGCCGGTGTGAGCGACAACTTTGAACAGTACGCGTTGCCGGACATTTCGACGATCGGACAGGCTGAACCGCCGCAAGACCCGTTGCTGAAGGCGAATTGGAAATCGACCGGTTTGCAACCGCAATTGGTGGCGGACGGTTCACGTTGTTTGAAAGCCCGCGGCTTGAATGCGGCTGGAGTTTTTTGGAATCCGGGTTTGCGCGTCGATGCGATTTCGGTCGGGGATTATTATGAAGCGGTGCTGTATGCGCGCATCAAAATACTGCCGGGAACACAGCGCAAAGACAAGAAGGTAATGACGGTTGGAGTGCTTGGAGCGATCGACGATGGCGGCGGCACCGCGATCAAATCGGCGTACGGTTTGATGATGCAGATTACACCGGACGCCACGAACGCCGGACGCAACGCCAAGAGCAGTGTTTCCGTGGCTTTTTTCCAGGGCGCGAATTCGTCGCCCCTGACGTCCAACGCGCAATACAACGACGGGCTTGCATCCCTGTCGTTTGATACGGTATCCAACGGCGCAACGTCTTCTCCAACAGCGTTGCTGGTTGAAAGTGTGTGGTACCGGGTGTTGCTTTCGATCAAATCCTACAC
>JANXLS010000696.1 GCA_025355035.1 Planctomycetota bacterium
TTGTCGGACTCGATGCCCAACAGCGTGACATTTACGTCCGGATGGCGGCTGCGCCAATGCTGGCGCAAATCATGGATCGCCTGGCCGGTGCCGCATCCGGCATCAAGCACGGCAAATGGGCCTGGCGCGGTCAACCTGAAAAGGCTGGCCACGGTCGAGACGATGCGGTCTTGAGTGGGAAAAAATCCCTGTTGTACGCGGGCAATTTCGCGCATGAATCCCTCCTTGCGATTTCCAGGAAAAAAGTACACGGAAGACATTGCGGTTTGTAATTAAATCAGCCACACAGAGCGTCGTTTTCAAGAGCGCATGACGCTCCTGGACCTGACGCGAGTTCGCATTCAGTAAAACGATCGTGGTGCGAAAGGCGGTAGGCTCGCAACGTTTTTATCGAAGGACGATTGCCGGAAATATTAGTGGGGGATTCACGCCAACACCTCTTTCACCACATTCCCATGTACATCCGTCAGCCGGAAGTCGCGTCCGGTGTAGCGGTAGGTGAGACGTTCGTGGTCGAGTCCGAGCAGGTGCAGCATCGTCGCGTGCAGGTCATGGACGTGGACTTTGTTCTCCACTGCTTCGTAGTCGTCAGTCGCGCCGTGGTTGAAACCACCCTTTACGCCGCCTCCGGCCATCCACATCGTGAAGGCGTTGTTGTTGTGGTCGCGCCCATCAGTCCCTGAGCATGCGGCGTGCGGCCGAATTCGCCGCCCCAAACCACCATTGTGTCATTCGGCAAGCCGCGCTGTTCGAGGTCGGTGAGTAGCCCGGCGATTGGCTGTTCCACCGAGGCGCAGTTGGCCCCGAGAGCGGTCGTCAGATTGAAGTGCGGGTCCCAGTCTCTGTGCGAGATTTCCACGAAGCGCACGCCGGCCTCAACCAAGCGCCGAGCCAACAGGCATTTCCTTCCGAAATAATCGGTGCCCGCGCCTTGTCCGCGACCGTGGGCGCTGCCAACGTCGCCAATGCCATACAGCTTTTTCGTCGCTTCGCTCTCGTGGGAAATGTTCATCGCCTGCGGCATTTCCTTCTGCATTTTGAAGGCGAGTTCGTAGCTCTCGATCACGCCCTCAACATCGGGATTCGACCCGTCGAGCCGCAACGTCTCGCGGTTGAACGTCTGCAGCAAGTCAAGTTCGGCGCGTTGAACCGTGGGATTGAGCGTCGACTTGAGGTTGCGGATTTCGGCGCCGGCGATGGGGCCGGCGCTTACTTATGGCCGAACTTCGCCAACCCCGGGTAACCGGGTGTGACGTAGTTCAGCGGTGTAATGTACGAACCGCGTAGGCCATTCAATTGGATTTCAATCAGCGCCTTTTTGGGCCGTCCCTTGGAATCCAGCCCGGCGTTTTCGGCGACAGCTTTTCCCAGGTTGCCGCCGTGCAGGTAAATGCGGAAAGCAGTCTCACCCGTTTTGGTTGCTTTGTGGCTGAAATGAAGCGTACCGAGTGGACCGCTGGCGTTGCCCACGGCATTTAATTTAAACGTATCGGTCAAATTATTCACTGTAAGGGTGAGACTGGAACCCGAGTAATTTGTGTTGGCCGGGAAGGATACCGTACCCGTGAGTTTCAACAGACTCGGGTACAGCCGGATTCGTCCCTGCGTGATCTTGATTTCAAAAGTTCCCGGCAGGAACGCGGACTTGTCCAAAGACACATCCTCAACCAACAGTGTGAACGATGTCGTCGTAGAACCGCTCGTTCCCGGATCCTGAGCCGTGACAGTCACCGTGTACGTTCCCGCAACCGTGTAGATGTGCGACACCGTGCTCCCTGGCGATGTAAGTGAACCGTCACCAAAGTCCCAGGTGACAATCGCAGTTGCTGAGCTGGGCACAGCAGTAAATGTGACGGGAATATCTTGGATTGCCGGATCCGGATAAGCCGAGGGCGGACTGCTGAAATTAACCGATGCTGTCACGCTCAACACACCATTGGCGTATGTACTGCCAGGCAAGTCATAGTTCGTGGCGCTTAAAGTTCCAATAGCAACAGTAATGGGATAGACGCCAACCGGACTGTTGGTCGTCGCCGTGGTGCTCAACGCCGCAGAACCGCTGACGACTGCACTGCTATCTCCGTTGACAAACCCTGAAATCGTTGCTGTGAGTGTCGGGTTTACACTGCCGACTATTTTACTCTTATTGTCCGCTTTAACGGTGAGAATTGCTTTATTGACGACGATCGTTGCTGAAACGCTGGACGCGGCGCTGAAGCGCGCATCCCCCGCCTGATCGGCTTTGACAATGACACTGCCGGCTCCGGTGACGGTGAGCGTCGAGCCGGCGAGGGTCGCGGGACCTGAGACAAGCGTATACGTCACGGGAAGTCCCGACGTGGACGTTCCCATTAGAGTAATCGGCGCGATTCCATACGTGACAGGGCTAGCCGGTGCGAAGGTGATCGTCTGGGCAGTTTTTACATAGGTGTATTGATCACTTGCGGAGGTGGTGGAAGTGCCCCCAAGCGTAGTCACCGTGATATCAACGGTTCCTACGGTTCCAGCTGGAGCGGTACAGGTTAATGAGGTGGCGGAATTCACTGTGAAGCTGCTGGCTGCCGTCGCCCCAAAATTTACCGCGCTCGTACTCGACAAATCGGTCCCTGTAACGGTGACCGCTGTAGCCCCCGCAGTGGGTCCACTGGCCGGACTAATGGATGTCACTGTCGGAATTGGTGTATAGGTGTATTGATCGGCGGGCGAAATTCGAGACGTTACACCGGGGTTCCTTGCCAGAATATCGAGAGTTCGCGCCGGATTTGCAGGCATGATGCACGTGATCTGAGTGTCCGAATCGACCGTGAACGGAATTGTCCCTCGTTGTAGTACTACAGCGGTTACTCCAGTGAAATTGACTCCGGTTAGTATGACCGTTGTTCCGCCCGCAAGAGGTCCTCCTTTGGGGCTGATGGAGAAGATCAAAGGGTCATTGAAATTGTCGAAACTTCCTACGCCGGTCGCGGTTCCCTTCTTACCATCGATCGTGCCAGGCCCGGTTCTCGTCACCGTCGCGCCGGCGATGGCGGTATTGTCAAGCGAGTCGAAACCGGCACCACCATCTACTTTTCCGGAAACAGTTCCTGCCGATCCAAGTGTGAAAAAGTCGTTGCCCGTGCCGCCGGTGAGGTTTGCCATTGCATTGAATGTTATTACAAAACCAAAGCCGCTGTCGAAAGTACCTGCATTCGCCCCGGAAACTGTCCAATTGGTAAAGAGATCGGGACCGATCAGGGTGTTAACACCCGTCCCGGCGTTAATAGCGAGGCTGGCGGTGTGATTAATGACGGTTTGGATGACGCCTGGAGCGAGTCCGCTGATTGCGACGTTGGTGTTGGCAATATTCGTGACAGTCGTTGTTCGGCCGGTCGTATCCGCTGAATTGTCGACAACCAGATTAATCAAGCCGGTGGGATTCGAGAAGGTGACATTTCCCAAGATTCCCTGAACGCTACCGGAATTGCCCACGTTGACGGCCATAGTGGTGCCAGTTCCGACCCTAATGTTCGCGCCTGCTGCGGGAATCCCAGTGACGTTAACAACACCGTTCAGGACGCTTGAAACGGTAACCGCCGATATCGAGGCCGCCGGTCCGGTCGCTATCCGTTGAGTGCCATCCAGCGTGAAACCAGCCGTGACCGCGTTTTGGGTCAAAATCATGATTTCAGCACCATCGGTCAGAATGTAATTGCCGTTTGAAAATGCAATTTTCAGATTCGGCGCAACGTTGTTGCTCTGCAAATGAGATAAATTATTGCCGCCCGTAACGTCGACAGTCGCTGATAAAATGAATCTAGGCGCGATCGTCACGTCCGCTTGATTCGCTGCCGCTTGAACTGATCCTGTCACTATCACCCCAATAACCACCAAACACATTGCAAATCGCATCAGTTCCCCTTAAAAAAAACGATCGCTAGACGAGGCAGGACTTTGGATACCATGTTTTAGTGACTAAAACGAATTTTTAGATTACTTCATTAAACCGCAATTCGTAAAATGAACACGCAGTAGATCGATCGAATGCTCGCTCATCGTACTAATTTAGGACAGCCAAACATGTTCGGCGCAGAATTTGCAACAAATTCATTTTCATTGCAATTTCGCGGGTGACCCCTTTCAGCTAAAGAGACAAGGGACGTGCGAGAATTTTCGAGAATTCGGGGACTGAATTCGGGGACGTGCACAAAACCAAAAATCAATGATAGAGAATTTCTCTTGCCGGTAACGTCCAGAAAAGCATGTGCTCATTCACCGAAAATTCTTCCCCGGGAGCACATCGCCGGCAAGCTGCTCGCGCAGGAACTGGTCGTAAGGCAAGTCCTTGTTGAATGCCGCGATCACGTAGTCGCGATAGCGCCAGGCGTTCGGAAAAGAGAGGTTGATGTCCTTCCCCGTGCTTTCCGCGTAGCGCGCCACATCCAGCCAGTGCCGCCCCCAGCGCTCGCCAAACTGCGGACTGGCCAGCAGCGCATCCACAATCTTTTCAAAAGCCTGCGGCGATGTATCCGCAACGAAACCCTTTGCCATCTCCGGCGACGGCGGCAGCCCGGTCAAATCAAAACACACGCGGCGCAGCAGCGTCAGCTTGTCCGAATCGCGGAAATGAAAATAAAAGCGGATGAAACCAGCCGTCGCTCGTGACGGCTGGCTTCGATCATGTGGTTTAGTTCAGCGCCGCCGTCAGCACATGGTTCTGGCCCGGCAACGGCAGGCTCATTTTGTGGTGCGGGTTTCGTCGCGGATGTTGACGTCGTCCAAGCGCAAGCTGGGCTATCGGGATGATGTGCGCGAGTGGCGGCGGCCGAGTCCGTCGCAGACTGTTTTCGCGGACAAGCTGGAGTCACTGCCGGAGTCGATGGAAGTGCGCGTGATCGAACGCGCGGTGCGGCGGGCGGGGTACAGAACATGGACGCTGCGGATCGCAACATCGTTGTTGGATGCGAGCCTGTATTCGGCGGACGATCTGGTCGAGTTGTACCTGCGCCGCTGGGATATTGAATTGACGATTCGGACGTTGAAAACGCACGAGCACATGGCACGACTGACAG
>JANXLS010000716.1 GCA_025355035.1 Planctomycetota bacterium
CCAAAGCCGCCAAGAAAAACGACGAGCCCGAAGATGCCGGCGACGTTGCGGCCGGTGCGAAAAATAAAGATGCCAAACCCAGGGCCGATGGCGATCCTGCTGCACCCGCCGAAAAAGTCGTCCTGAAAGACAAGAACGGCATCTATCCCAACGTCGACGATAACACGCCGCCGCTGAAGATCGTCAAGATTCAACGCTTCGGACGATTCGTTGCCGCGTACTGCCAGATCTACAACAAGTCGAACGACGGCAAGCGCATCTCCGTGTACAATTTTTTCAAGAATCGCGACAACCAAATCGTCATTCCTCAGATGACAGTCGTGTCGTTTCCGTACGAACAATTCAGTACCAAAGTCAAGGATTTGATCGCCGACCAATCCGTCCGCAACCTGACGCCGGATTCGGTGGAAGTCCCGGGCAATGAGTACCTGCAGTTTGTTTCAGTCGGCGAATGCAACAATGAAGCGAATGCGGCGCTGGTCGCCAAGCTCTATCTTGAAGTCCGGCTGAGCGACGGAACAAAACTTGACGCAACCAGCAGCGATGCCGGTGCCGCGAGCATGCCGATGCCGAAAATCAATCTGCCGAAGTAGTCGGGCGTCTGAGCATCCTCCGCCGCGTTGAAATTCGCCATCGCTCGATTACACTCTTACGCGTGAAACAAAATTACGGGCCGTCACGACCTGCGTCCGCACTGCTCGTTGCAGAACCGCTGACGGCCGGATCGTCGGCCATCTACGCACAAGTCCTCATGTCCGGCCTGTCGCGCGCGCGCATCCACCACCCGATGCTGACGCCTGTCGCACCGGGTTGGGGACTTTTTTCAAAGGACGAACAGCGCTACGTTCAAATCGCCGAAGGCCTCGAATGGCTCGGCTGGCGGCCTTTCGTATACCGCAAAATCCTCCACTGGTCATCGGTCCAGGAACCCGAATTAATCCACGGCATTTCCGAACACTCCGCGCACGTCGCCGCGTCGTTGGCTGAGTCGCTTAAGCTGCCCTACGTCCTCACTGTCCATCAATATCTCGACGGCGACAGCCTGCGCATCACCTCGCGCTGCAAAGCCGTCATCGCCGTCAGCGAACCCTTGCGCGAGCATTTGGTCAACGATGTCGGCATCCCGAAAGACCGCATCCGTGTTATCGCGCCCGGCGTTTCGGATACCGCTTCCCCGCTCTTTCCGGGAATTCTCGGCGAAGTCGTTCTTTCTCCGGACGAACCCGATGCATCGATCGACACCGGGCTTCCCATCGCTGATCTTCCGCCCGACGCGAGGCTGGTTCTGTCCGTCGGCGATTTCAACAAGACCTCCGACTACGCCACTTTTATGGAAGCCACGCGTCACATCATCGATCGCCAGGGCGACGCGTGCAGCATCGTCGTCTGCGGCGAAGGTCCGCAGGAAGCGTCGCTCCGAAAATTCTGCCGCGAACTGCACCTTGACCGCCGCGTCACGTTCTGCCATGGCCACACCGAAATCCAGCGCCTCATGGACGAAGCCGACGTCTACGTCCAAACCACGCGCCGCGAAGGCTTCGCCGTCCGGGCGCTGCAAGCCATGGCCCAGGGCGTGCCCGTCGTCACGGCATCGAACGGCGCGATCCTCGAGCTCGTCGAAGACGGTGTGACCGGCTACATCGTTCCGCCCGCGAATCACGAACGCCTCGGCGAACGCATCCTTGCGCTCTTGAGCGACAGCGCCTTGCGCAATAAGATCGGAGCCGCCGCGAAAGCGTCCGTCAGGCAGCACTACAGCGTCGAAAAAATGCTGGCCACAACGCTGGCGGTGTATCGTGAGATCACGGGGTAAGGCAAAAACCGAAGTTTCCAACCGCCATCGTAAAGGAATGTCGCCATCGCCATTTCATCCCAACGCGTCGTCGTCACCGGCACAGCCTTCATCGCCCCCGAACCGCTGCGCGACGTCCTGAGCGGCGCGATCCAATCGCCGCCCAACCCCGCCCCCGAAATCACCGCCTTCGAGACGACCGCGGGCGCTCCAGCTTGGGGCTTCGAAGCCATCGAATTCTCGATCCAGTCCGAATTGCCGCACGTCAAAAGTTTCGTCGACCGCACCAGCGCGTTCGCGCTCGCCGCCGGAAAACGCGCCCTCGCCGACGCCCGACTCCTCGAAAAATCGCAACGCCCCGCCGGCGTCGAAATCGGCTGCGCCTTCGGCTCGACGCTCGGTTGCCTCGAAGCAATGGGTATCTTTTGGAACAAACTCAAAGCGGCCAATCCGAAATTCGCGCCGCCCTTACCGTTCACGCACGGCTACGCCAACAGTCCGTCCTCCCTTCTTTGCATCGACTTCGGCCTTCGCGGTTCAGCCGCGACGTTCGCCGGCGAAAAACTCGCCGGGATGGAAGCGCTGCTGTTTGCCTTCGATCAAATCGCTGCCGGTGCCTCCCAATTAATGCTCGTCTGCGCCAGCGACAGCCTCACGCCCGCCGCGCACAACCACCTCTTCGCAACCGCCCAACTCAGCGCCAAAGGCGACTGGTCCGACGGCACGATCCCGGGCGAAGGCGCCGCCGCGCTCGTCCTCGAAAGCGAAGCCTCCGCGCAGCAGCGCGGCGCCACAATCCTCGCCGAACTCGAAGGTATTAACTTCTTCCCGCTCGATCCCAAAAGCAGCGTCGCGCCGATGCGCATCGCCACGGGCACACGCGAAACCGCCGTCTTCTCCTCGCTCCCCAACGTCCATCACTTCGGCGGCTGGATCCAACACCTCCACAAACCCGACATGCCCGCCGTCGCCCCCAAATATTTCACCGGCAACATGCTCTCCGCCTCGCCACTCCTCAGCGTCGTCCTAGCCGCACAAACCCTCAGCGGCAAACCCATCATCGCCCAGAACAATGCCCCCGGCCTCCCCCTGCTTAACCCCGCCAGCGTCCTAGACCACCCCCGCTTCGCCGTAGCCACCGGCTTCGATTCCGGCGGCCTGCTCGGCGTCGCCATGCTCTCAAAGAATTGAAGCCCACCAATCCCGTTCCACTGTTTACGCTCCAGGCAATGGCAAGGAGAGCAAAATATCAACACACAGACCGCAATGAGCCTGTGCGCTCGACCATTTGTAATCAAATGATTGGAAGGAAAAGAATGCGCCCTCCGTCCCGAGGTTTCCGCGCAATAAATAGCCGGCCCGTAAAATCCCCCCGGATTCAAACGCCACTCCTACCCGTCTGCAATGTCGCGGCGCAGGACGAGCCTTTTCAACGGGCTTTCAAAGTTCCCTCCGTTATTTTATGGATCAAAGCGGCTGATCCCGGCGTATGTAACTCCATGAAAAATGCACTTGGCTGTCTATTTATTCTTTTGTTTTGCTCGAACGCGCGGGGTGCGGACAGCTCTCTTGACGAAGCGTTGCGCGGGGGCGACATCAAGGGCGGATTGTGCGTGATTGTGGGGAGCGCGGACACCGCAGTCTCGTCGCGTTTCGCTCGGGACGGCTTTCTTGTCAACGCGTTGAGCGCTGATGACACGGCGGTTTTGGCGGCGCGACAATCGTTGTTGAAAGACCGCAACTACGGACTGATCACGGTCGAGTCCTGGCGCGGCGTAAAGCTGCCTTATGCCGACGATATCGTCTCCCGGCTGGTCGTGTTTGACGCTGCCGCCGTCGCGGAATCCGAACGTCTGCGCGTCGTTCGTCCCGGCGGCGAAGTGATTGTCAAAACGGGCGATCGTTTTGTGCGCTCAGTGAAGCCGCGCCCCAGGGAGATCGACGAATGGCGGCAGTGGAGGCACGGCGCCGATCGCAATCCGGTTTCGAAAGATGCAGTCGTCGATATTCCTCAACGCATCCAATGGCTGACGTTGCAGGGCAAAGACAGCAAAGAATCGAAGGAGATGGTCTCCGCCAACGGGCGCTGCTTTTATCTAAATGGCAAAGAGCTCGAAGCGCGCGATGCCTTCAATGGCTTGCCGCTGTGGGTCCATCCCATGTCGCCGAAGTCGCTGGCTGCGGCGGCCGGGCGCAATGTCTTCATCATGAATAAAGGCGAGTTGCTGTGTCTCGACGCTTCATCCGGCGCCGAACGTCGCAGCTATCCGAAGGCGGGCGCTCCCAACACGTTCATTCACATCGATGATGCGCGCGTTCCCGAAGGCGTGCTGGTCGTCGCGGACATTTCTGAAATCAAAGCGCTGGCCATCAGTACAGGCGAAATACTGTGGACGAAATCGGCAGACCATCCGCGCGGGTTGAGCATCGGTCATGCCGGCGTTTATTATATTGACGGCGATCCGAAAGGCGACGCGACGGGGATTGCTGCGGCGCTGGATCTTTCCACCGGTGCGACGCGCTGGGAGATCAAGGATCTGCCGTGGGCGAAAAGTTGTTACCGATCGAGCGTCGGCGGGGCTGAAGGAAATGGAATCGTGGTGTTCGAGGCCGGACGGTTTGCGGTGCCCACGGGCGTGATCGGCGACAGAGGCGCGATTAATGCCGTTCACTTCGTTTCAGCGGCAAACGGAAAGGCGATGCGCGATTATGAGTACAAACCGGCAATGCGACACGACGAAAATCCGCGCGCGTTTTTTGTCGATGGCAAGATCGCCGTGCACCGCATGGAACGCGACGCCAACGCCAGCACGATCGTTGCTTTTAAAGACAGCAATCTGGCGGGAGAGCCCGAAACGTTCGCGGCGATTCCACCCAGCAAGCAGAACTTTTATTGCTATCCGCCGGTCGCGACGGAGCGCTTCTTTATATACGGCCAAATGCAATTCACTGATTGGAAGTCGCACCAATTTTCACTCAACCCGATCACGCGTGGATCATGCGGCGGGTGGAGCGAAGGGCTTATTCCCGCAAATGGGATGATGTACATCTTCCCCAAGAGCTGCGGTTGTTTTTCAATGCTGAGCGGCGTGGGAGCGCTCGCGCCAGCTCCGCGAACGCCAGTGGTTGAGAGCACGGAGTTAATGAAAGGCCCGGCGTTTGGACAGCCGGCGCCGAAGGTCGTCGGCGCCGGTGATTGGATCGGATTGCGCGGCGACGCATATCGCTCCGGACGTAGCGCGGCGTCAGTGCCTGCGGATTTGACCGAAAAATGGTCGCATAGTTTTGAAGCTCCCAATTCCGGATTGTTCGCCGAGGAATGGAAGGATTATCCATTCAGCGCCGGCGTGCTGACTCCGCCCGCCATTGCCGGCGGGATGGTCGTCCTCGCTCAGCCGCACACGCACCGCGTGTTCGCGCTGGATGAAGCGACCGGGAAAGAACGCTGGTCCTTCACGGCGGAAGGGCGCGTCGATTCCACGCCCACTCTGCATGAAGGATACTGTTTATTTGGCACGCGGCTGGGTTACGTCTACTGTCTGCGCGCCAGCGATGGCGCACTTGTCTGGAAGCTCCGCGCAGCATTGGATGAACGTCGGATCGTTCAATGCGGCCAGGTCGAATCGCCGTGGGCCGTTCCGGGCAGCGTGTTGGTCAGTGGCGGAAACGTGTATTTTTCAGCGGGCATTCATCCGCTCGCCGACGGCATCCGCGTGTTCTGCGTCGATCCGGCGACGGGCACAATAAAATGGACAAAGACGCCGAAGGATATGGGCTACGACGAAAAAGGCTGGCACATGCGAAATGGTCTTGAGCAGGATTATTTTGACTTGATGGTTCGCGACGGTGAAAAGATTGCGATGTCGCGTTGGATCTTCGAACCGTCCAACGGCGACTTCAAATTCCTCTGGCACAACGCATATTATCAAATGGCTGAAGGCGCATTCATGCAGCGCGGCACGTGGTCGTACGGCTATCCCATGAACCGCCCGCGCATGCACCGCCCGTTGCTGGTCTCCGACGGCAAAGCCGTGCTCGGCGCGAATCGATGCCGCGATCCAAAGGATGCTATTCCCGGATCAACGTTGAAGTTATTTCGTCGAGACTTCAAGCCGGGCGAACCCTTCGACGTGATTTGGGACGAGCAGCCCAACGATACGGCCAGCCGCATCGGCCAGTATTTTCCCGCCAACCGTATTGCCGAAAATGTCGCGTGGTCCGCGCCCTACCCCGGCTGGATCGAAGCAATGGTTCTGGCCGGCGACCACCTTTTTGTGTACGCCAAAGGCCGCTTGAACGTGTACGACGCCGCGAACGGAAAGCTGATCTCCGAGCGCGAGTTCGCGCGGCCGGTCTGGGACGGAATCGCGGCAGCGCACGGCAAGTTATTCGTGACTACAGCAGACGGCCGTATCCTTTGTTGCAGCGCAAATAATTGACCTATGCCGTTCCCTCTCCTGTTGGGGAGAGCGCCGACGCAGGTACCCTTGCGCGGAGTAAGGGGAGAGCGTTAGACTTCAGCCGCAAAGATAGGAGGACGTCCGCGCTGCACTGAAATGCGCGAAATTATGGATGCTATACTTTATCTGACTCGGGGTGGAATTGCCTGGCGCTTGTTGCCACATGATTTTCCTGCGTGGAGTACTGTCTACCATTATTTTCGCTGCTTTAA
>JANXLS010000812.1 GCA_025355035.1 Planctomycetota bacterium
TACTTGAATAACAATGGCATGAACTCGCTCAAGTAACGTCGCCAGACGGGCCATGAATGATTTCCTGCGGTTACCTTTGAGACGCGCTTGATGCCTCTTTCTTCCAAAAGAGCTTCCAAATTTTTATAGCGATCGAGCAAAAAATCTTTTTCGCCGATCGCGATCCACAACAACGCCAGCTTTTCGTTCGCCGATTTCAGGCCGGCTTCGTGCTTTTCAGCGTAATGATCGCTCTTGTCTTTGTCGGTCTGAATGCCGTTGCTGAACACACCCAACCACGCAAAACGGTCACTGAAGTTGATACCGACATCGAGTGTTTGAGCGGCACCCATCGACAATCCGGCGATCGCGCGATCACGCTGATCTTTTTTGATGCGGTAATTGGATTCGACAAACGGAACGATGCACTCCATCAAATCCGTCTCGAAATCTTTCACATGCTCCACACCTCTGGGGAACATGCCGTTGGGCATGACGATGATCATGGGCTTGGCCTGGCCTTTCGCGATAAGATTGTCCGCGATCAAATTCGCTCGGCCAACCGTCGTCCATCCAGTATCGGTATCGCCGGAACCGTGTAACAAATAGAGGACCGGGTACGCATCGTTGGGCTTCTGAATGTAATCGGGCGGTGTGTAGACGCGGAAGGTTCGCCACGTATTCAGCGCCTTTGAGCGGAACGTGTGCATCGTCACGCCGCCGTGCGGAACGTCCTGCGGACTCCAGGCATCGTCGCCGGGAATTTCGAACATGCTGGCACCGGGCCGCATGCTTTCCTTGATCCAACCGTTGCTGGGATCAATAGACATAAAGCCATCGACATTGAATTGATATTCGTAGATTTCCGGCTTCAACGGATCCAGCGTGATCGTCCACGGGCCGTCGTCGTTTCGGGTCATCGGCACCAACTCTTTTTGGCCTTCGATGCGCAAACTGACTTTCAGCGCTTTGGGCGCGTTGAGCCGGAACGTCACGGCACTTCCTTTTATTTCCGGCGAAACAATCGGCGGCTTTTCAGGCTTCTTGACGGGTGGAGTTCCCGGCGGCACCGCTGGCGTTTCGGCGAATGAAGTGAAACAAATGCAGGCTAACAGGCCTGCGCAGAGGATATTTAGAGAAGTGCGTCGAAGCATGGAAAGTCTTTCATTAAAGGATGGAAAAGATGTCGAATAAGGTGCGTGACAGAGCATACACCGCGATGCGATTTAATAAATGAGTTCGAAGTCATCTGCACGAAAGAACTGCCTCGCTATAATCGATTGAACGGTCGATCCCCGGAGCAATATGAACAAAGACAGGCTCATTTCGGAAGCGTGCGATTTCGGCGTCGTGTACAGCTTGTACTTGAAACAGGCCGCGCGAACATCCGCGCCGCGTCGTGTGATCGTCAAGATCAGTTGGGAGAGGGAGATTCCGGACGGCGATGTGGAAACGCAATCGTGCGTTTTCGAATTGAATGTCGAGCTGGGACGCATGTTTGCGTTGGGGCGAAAAGGCAACCAACTCTCAGCCGACCGGTTTAGCGCAAAACGAATCTGTGAGTGGGCCCGACGTGAGCTAATGGATTACGATTCCGACTAAAACACTCCGTTTCGCAAATCCGCGCGTTATTCCCGTTGCATGAAAATGTGGAAAACATTATTTTTCGCCGTCGATCCTAATTTTCAATTTTTATTGTGCGCGCATAGCGGCTGAGGAGTATATGGGCATTCGATCGGCTTTTAATTTCGTCCTTTTTGCCATGATCATGAGCCAACCAATTTGTTCTGCCATTTCAGCCGATACGTTTGAATCGCGCGTCTTCGAGGAAACCAATGATAAAACTCTTCCGTATCGTTTACTGAAACCGTTCAACGCCGATCCGAGCACCGATTATCCGCTCGTTCTTTTTTTTCACGGAGCGGGTGAACGCGGAACCGACAACGTACGGCAATTGAAGAACGGCGTCGGTGTTTTCGCTCTTGAAGAGAATCGGACCGCGTTTCCGTGTTATGTGGTTGTGCCTCAATGCCCGGAGAAAATACTTTGGGTTGATACGCCGTGGACTTTGAATTCGCACATTCAGCCGGAGAAACCGACGGAACCCATGCGCCTTGCGATGGAGTTGTTGGTATCGCTACAAAAAGAGTTCAAGATCGATTCAACACGTATCTATGTTGCGGGTGTTTCCATGGGCGGATTCGGCACATGGGATGCAATCACTCGCTACCCCAATACTTTCGCAGCAGCCATTCCATGCTGTGGGGGCGCGGACGAACACAAAGCAAAAGAACTGGTCCATTTCCCGATTTGGGCGTTTCACGGCGACAAGGATACTGTTGTCAAAACGATTCGTTCCCGGAATATGATCGCTGCGATCAAAATGGCAGGCGGCGAGCCGAAATACACCGAGTACAAAGGCGTGGCTCACGACAGTTGGACCAAAGCCTTCAACGAGCCCGATTTGCTCACTTGGCTCTTCTCACAGAAAAAGAAATAGGAACGGCCGCTTTCCAGCACCGTTCCTATTTCAAAACACGTCGGCGGCCTGAAAGTCGCCGCTCTGTCTGGTTAAAAGTTTAGAGCTACCGGACAAAACCCTCGCGCCAATCTGCTTGCGGCGGGCGGCGTGGTACTTCGAAAAACTCGCTTCGCGTAGTCTCCAAATACGCTGTGCTCG
>JANXLS010000890.1 GCA_025355035.1 Planctomycetota bacterium
TTTGAGATCAGCGTCGATGCCGGATACGATCCAGACGTCCCCATTCAAGGTACAGACAGCGGCTCGACCGTCGTTGAAAAAATCGAAGCCGGTCGTTTTCATCAGCGGCGATTCGGGGATGGGCAACGTGTCCACGGCGAAACAATCGACGGGCGCGCCGAGCTTGCCCTCGCCGACGGAAGTGTTGGGCCAGTGTGCCGGGCCACCCAAACAGAGCGGGTTCAGATCCCCGGCGACGGCAGGGGTAAGCGCGTTGAACTTTTCAAATTCGTTTTGCGATCCGGCGAAGATCGCGATCTTGAAGACAATGGGTTTGGCAAAGGCCGCGAGCTTCAAGCCGATTGCGTTGGGGCCGGGAAAAGTGAGTTGCGCTTCGGGCGGGGTGTTGAACAATTTGGCAGCGGTGATGCCGGCATTGGTTTCAATCGAGGCGGTTGCGCCGGCGAGAACGGGGGCAGCGTTGCTGCCTTCGGTTTCAACGATGAGCATGTCGAGGGGCTTGTCGCTGGGCGCAATCGAGAATTCACGGTAGAAGACGCCGTTGTCGTACGCATGCGATTCGAGGACTTTGACGCCGCCGACCGTGTAGTAAAAAATGACTTTGTTGCCGTTGCGATAGAGGCCTTTGTACTTCGCCCAATCCGCTGGAAGTGGACCGTACGGAACGGCGCGCGGATCTTTGAAATCGCCGCCTTTGCCCCAGCCCGGGTCGGGTCGGGTGCCGAAGCGTTGGGTGTCTTTTTCGATTGTCGGATTAAAGCCGTGCTGCATGTCGAAAGGAATGCCCTGCAATTTCAGCGGCTTCCCGGACCATCCCGCCGCGACCCGGAGCAGGTCCGTGTCGAAGACAATGCCGGCGTTGAAATCATTGCCGTTCTCCAGACGAACCGCGATACCCTTATAGGTGGACACGCCCTTGGGCCATTGGCTCACGATTGTCGCAGACGTAAAGGGACCGGGTTCAAAAAGTGCATCGGCGCTGAACATGGAAAAGGCGACTAGCAGGAGGAATGGTGCGATACGGAAATTAATAGGACAATTCATTTTGATTCTTTCGGAGTTCGTAAATTTTCATTATTAGACGGGACCATCAAAGCCGTGGCATCCACACACTTGACGTAACCATTACTTCTTGATTCCGTAAACTTCGACTTCGGTATAGTGATTTAATTCGCTGGAGGTGCTGCCTTGTGTGTACAGGCGGACGTAGCGGCCGATGGCACCTTTGGCATCGACGATTTTTCCTTCGTTCGTTTCGACGTATTCTTTATCGGTGCCGATGCCCATACCGGCGGAATTATCGTTATCGTTGTTGAAGATGGTCTTTACGTTGGTGATGAAATCGGCGTCCTGGCAAATTTGGATGATGACATCACGGTAGACGCGGGCTTCGCCGTGGTAGTGCCAGACGACGACGCAGGAGATATCGTGTGCGGCACCGAGGTCGATCTGCACCCATTGTAGGCCCGAGTTCAACTCAACGTAGCTGCCGTCGAGGCCCTGTTTATCGCCGTCGGTTATTTGAGTAAGTTTGCCGAGATTCGGATCGTTGTCGCTGCTGGTGACGGGCTTCCCCGCGGCAACGTTGGTGGTGCCTTTGGGGACGAGGAAATCCGGGCGCGGGCCTTTGCGGGCTTCTTCGAGATTGGCGGTGACGAGAGCTTT
>JANXLS010000914.1 GCA_025355035.1 Planctomycetota bacterium
CGAACAAATGCCCAATCCAAAGTGGGTGCTCTCGATGGGTTCCTGCGCCAACGCCGGCGGCCCGTTCTGCAAGTACAGCTATTCCGTATTGCGCGGCATCGATAAATACATTCCGGTCGACGTGTACGTTCCCGGCTGCCCGCCGCGCCCCGAAGCGTTGATCGAAGGCGTCTTCAAGCTCCGCGAAAAAATCAAGATCGAACACGTTTTGCGCAAAGAAGGCAAAGTCCTCCCGAAACGCGAACCGATCATCATCGCGGATCACGCCGCGTAACTTGTTTACTTGTTAAAATGAGGGTGTCTCCATGTGTATGCAAATCGTTTTCTCCAAATGGCCGTGCAGAGCGCTCGTGCTTTGCGTCGCATTCGTCGGTTTGCAACTCAATGCTGCCGATGCTCTCAAAAAAGAAGCCACGGTGAAGCCGCGCGCTGTGCAGGATTCAGCATCGGTTCAGTTTCCACAGTTTATCGACGTCTCAGCGTGCGCTGGCAAGTCGTTGCAGTGGAGTTCGCAATCCATTCAAGTCGATCATGCAACAGGTACTTTTAACACAACCTGGTCGCCGAACGAACCCAATGTGCTGAACGTTTCGGGCACTATGACGGCAACGACGTTCCAAGCAAATTTGAAATGCGCTAACGGCACGGGGCCCACAGGAACGATTAACGCAACGGGAAGCAACAATTCTTTCACAGGCACGTATGTCTTGGGCGGAAATTCAGGGCCAGTGACGATCTCGATTACGCCGGGAACAGGCGGTGGTGGTGGCGGTGATGGTATTCCAACGATCACGGCAAGTTTGATCCCCGATCCCGCGAAAGTTGGCGACACAATTACCGTGAAAGGAACAGTCACCTTGCCAACCGGAGTCAAGCTAACGTCGGACGACATGGGTACCCTGACGTGGGGCGACGGTTCCGCTCCTATATCGATGGTTGCCACCGATTTCATCGCCAGTATCCAATCCGGTAAATTTCAACATGTTTACCAAAGTTCTGGTATTTTTGATGTCCACCTGTTTCTATTCAATCAGAAGGACATCATGCCGGGCAGCGGTGCGAACTATGATTTTTTCGCGATCATCGGCGCTGCTTCGGTGTCCGTTGACGCTTCGACCGGCGCTTCCATTTCCGCACAGGTCAGCTCGGGCGCGAACGTGGCGCTGCAGATCGATGCGACGAGAATTTCTGGAGCGACTGGCGCAACGACAGGTTTTGAAGATTCAAACGGTGCCGTGTTGCCGCCGCCGAACGGCCCACTGACAGGTTTCGGCGTTCAACAATCATTGGGCGTGTCAGGTTTGGCTTTGGCAACGACTCAGATTAAAGACGCAAACAACGGAGTGTTGGCGAAGTTGCGTAAGACGGTAGGAATCAGCGACCGTCTGGCAGGCGATCCCAACGGTTTGATGGACCCAGCGTCCACGTCATTTGAAGTCAAGAGTTTGAAAGGCAAGTTTGCGTTCAATTTATCGCAGCCCGACGATGCTATTTTCAGTGGCTCGTTCCGATTGGCGCCGGGATTCAGTTTGTCTCGGTCGGGAGCGAACATCATGCACTTCGGCATGGGAAATTGCGTGGATACGGTGACGTTGGATTCAAAAGGAAATGCTGCGCGTGGAAACCGAATGCGCATCAAGAAGGTAAGCATCAAATTCCCGAAGCTGACCAACGGCGTTGCCACCGGTGGCGAGATTGCGAAAATAACGATTGAGTACAACGCGACGGGTCTTACAACAGCTGGT
>JANXLS010000947.1 GCA_025355035.1 Planctomycetota bacterium
CGTCGGAAATGTTCCGGGCGCTCAGACGGCACAGACCAAGTTTTATGACATGAAAGGCGCGACTGCCGGTCGTCCCCCCATGCCGCCGCCGCCCGGCGGTCAGGTGGGTCTGGCTCCCTCCAACACGTTCATCATGCCTGGGGTGTATGTGGCGGAAGCGATGGCTCTCGACCCCGGCGGCAAACCGTTGGGAAAATTGCGCAAGACAATTGGGATCAGCGCAACGAATCTCAATTTCTCATCACGCAGTACCGAGAGCGAATCGGTCGAGGTCGCTCCGCGCGCCTCTACAACGGACAATCCGATCACGTTGAGTTCCATGAGCGGAAAGTTCCTGTTTTCGTCCGCGACGGCCGCTGACAAGGTGGTCTTCAACGGCAAAATTACTTTGCCCGCGGGCTTTACGCCGAACAATCCAACAGGCAACGACATCACCATCGCGATGGGAAATGTGCTTGATACAGTTCATTTGAATGAAAAGAATAAATTCGTTTCGCCGTCCACCGCGGGTTATATCACGAAATTTCAACTTGCGGCTCCGCACCTGAAGACGGGCATCGCGACGGGAAGCGAACCCGCGAAAGTGTCGATCACGATGAACACGACCGACTTGGACGTGAAAGGTTTTGACTCCGAAGGAGTCTCCACTTCGCTTCGTTCGGACGAAGCCGGGCAGACCAGTGTCGCGCGATTTATTCAGTTGGAGATGCTCGTTCACGATCAATCGTATTCGAGCCTCATTCAAGTCGATTACGTTTCCTTGAGCTCAAACGGCGACCTCTTCGGAACCATCTCGGGGCGCAGCTCGAAAAAGTGAGTTGCAGCGCAGTTGCGTTCAACCTTGAAGCCTTGTCCCGAGGCGCATGCCATCCCATTGGAAGGAAGCTATCGCGTACGGCTTTTTCGATGGAGTCGGCTGCCTCATGAGATACGCGCCCGCTCAATTGCGCGACCTCGTTGGCAAATGAAATCGATAGGCTGTATATCTTCTCTGTATGACCCGCCGTGAAGCCATTGCTACTTTTCTCGGAGCCTCCGCCGCGCTGCTGCCGGGATGCGGGGAAGCGCCCTTGCCGCAACTTTCCGGTGAAATTGTTGGCGCGTCGGATTCGGTCGGCCACAAAATCCGAGACGGCTTCCGCCCACAGCCCGCTCCCGGCGCTTGGCGCGATGTCGGCGTCGTGATTGTCGGCGGCGGGATCGCTGGGCTCTCTGCCGCCCGAAAATTGAAGCAGAGCGGGTGTGACGATTTTGTGCTGCTGGAGTTGGAGAGCGTCGCGGGCGGGACGTCGCGCTCGGGGCAATCGCCGTTGGTCGCGTATCCGTGGGGAGCCCATTACATTCCAGCTCCGCGCAAAGAGAACGCGCCGCTTGTTTCGTTGCTGGGCGAAATGTGCGTGCTCGACGGTTCGGATGCGAACGGCGAGCCGATTGTGGGCGAGCAGTTTTTATGCCGCGACCCTCAGGAACGGATTTTTCACAAAGGGAAATGGTACGAAGGTCTTTACCTTCGCGCGGGCGCGACCGCTGAGGATTTGCGGCAGTGGACTGCTTTTAAGAAAGAGGTTGCGTATTGGACGGATTGGCGCGACGCGAAGGGGCGGCGCGCGTTCTCTATCCCTGTTGCGCTGGCTTCGGACGATCCGGAAATCCGGGCGCTCGATTCGGTGTCGATGACCGAGTGGCTGGCGAAGAAGAACTTCACGTCGCCGCGATTGAAGTGGCACATTGAATACGCCTGCCGCGACGATTATGGAGCGATGTTGGGTCAGACGAGCGCGTGGGCGGGATTATTTTATTTTGCGTCGCGCGCTAACAGAGGAGGGGAGGATGCCCAGGAGTTGATTGTCTGGCCAGAAGGCAACGGGCGATTGGTTTCACATCTTCGTTCAGCCGTTGACAATCAGGTTCGCACTGGCGTGGCGGTCGTGGAGATTGTCCCGGTCGAAACGGAAAAAGCGACTCGCGCGGACGTTTTTGCGTTCGACACAAAAACGAACGAAGCTCTGGGGTTCCACGCCCAACACGTCATTTTTGCAGCGCCACAATTCATGGCTCGCGCGTTGATCCGGCCGTATCGCGAGAACCCGCCGGCGCACATCAAGGAATTCGAATATGGCGCATGGATGGTCGCGAATCTGCATCTGAAAGATCGTCCGATCGAGCGCAACGGGTTTCCGTTGTGTTGGGACAATGTTTTCTACGACAGTCCGTCTCTGGGCTATGTTTCGGCGACGCATCAGACGGAGATAGATCGCGGCGCGACGGTGTTCACTTACTACTATCCGCTCTGCGACGCCGATCCAAAACAGGCGCGCGCGAAATTGTTGGGCGGGGATTGGCGCGCGTGGTCGGACGTTGCGTTGACGGACATGCAGCGCGCTCATCCGGGAATTCGCATGTTGACGGAGCGGCTTGATATCATGCGCTGGGGGCATGCGATGGTCCGTCCGCGGCCGGGATTTGTCTGGGGCGGTGCACTCGAAAAAGCGCGTCAGCCGTTTAAAAACATTCATTTCGCAAACACGGATTTGAGCGGCATCGCATTATTTGAAGAAGCGTTTCATCATGGGAATCGCGCGGCGGAAGACGTGATGAGTGCGCGGAGGCGTCTGTGATTTCGGAAATTCAGTCGAGACATTCGGACATCGATTTTTCTCCGGATGGCTCGCAGCTGGTGACTGGAAACGTGAATGGGGACGAGGAATTGTGGGACGTGGGGAGCGGTAAAAAAGAGCGCAATTTTCAGGGGCATTTGGAGCAAGTTTGGAGTGCGTTGCAGTTACGCCAAACTCCATACTGACGCAGATGATTAGACGGACTTTTGCAGACCCGATCCGGGGTGGACGCCGGACTGCACACCGGAGCCGGATTGAACACCCGCTTGTACGCCGGAGCCGGGATGGACGCCGGAATGCACGCCGGAACTGAGGAGGGCGTTGCGGCCTTCGCGGCGTTTGGATTCGACGATGCTTTCGGCTTCGATGGCGGCTTTGACTTCGCGGTCGATGTTGAGGAGCAGGCGCGCCAGGGCGGGGAGGTCTTCGATGCGAAGCATGTTGGGGCCGTCGCTGAGCGCTTTTTCGGGGTCGGGATGGACTTCGAGGAAGATGCAGTCGACGCCGGTGGCGACGGCGGCGCGGGCGAGAGGTGCGACGAATTGACGTTCGCCGCCGGACTTTGTTCCAAGGCCGCCCGGCGTTTGGACGGAATGCGTGGCGTCAAAGACGACCGGGTAGCCGAGCAGGCGCATTGACGGGAGCGCGCGCATGTCGCTGATCAAATAATGGTAGCCGAAACTGGTGCCGCGTTCGGTGAGGAGGATATCGGAGTTGTCGGTAGCGAGCAATTTTTCGACGACGTTGCGCATGTCGCTGGGCGCAAGAAACTGGCCCTTCTTGACGTTGACGGCTTTGCCTGTTTTGCCCGCGGCGTAAATCAGGTCGGTCTGGCGGCAGAGCAGCGCGGGGATTTGCAGGATGTCGACGACTTCGGCGACGGCGTCGCATTGTTCGGGGGTGTGGACATCGGTGAGAATGGGAAGTTTGAGTTCCTTCTTGATTGCGGCGAGAATCTCGAGGCCTTCCTTCATACCGGGGCCGCGGAAACTCATGCCGGAGGTGCGGTTGGCTTTGTCAAACGATGCTTTGAAGATCAGGGAAATGCCGGCTTCCGCAGCGGCTTTTTGAACGAGGCGAGCCTGGTCCATGCAGGCTTCCGCGCCTTCGATCGCGCACGGCCCGGCAATGAGTGCCAGCGGATTGCCGCCGCCAATTTTTACTCCAGCAACATTGACTTCGCGTGTCTGCACGGTCGTATCTCCCGGATGCCTTCATTCTGAGTCTGATTCAATTTTTGATGATTATAGCTCAACCGGGGCGGGAATACAGGCATGAAAATGAGAATCGCAACTGCTCGGGGCTGTCACTTTTGAGTTTGAGTAATTTGGGGGAAGCGAGACGCCCGCAGCACAATGCCGCGCTCCGCGCGGTTAAAGCTGAAATGTTACAGCCCCCACCTGCTCAATGGTGTAGCTTTTTTGTGCAAACTACTTGTTGGAAAAAGCGGTTGTGCGTTACGATGTGTCCGATCAAATAAATTCGTGAAATAATAACCTAAAAGGAGCAGCCCACCATGGCGGTGCGCCCAGTTCGACGACCCTCAAGTTCCGGCCCCACAACAGCTCAGCTTCCCAACACAATCGGCCCGTTCAACGGCATGGCCCAGGACGGCCCGGCGCGAAAGACGCGGCCCAGTGTGCTCGCCGAAGAGATCCTCACGCGGGGGTGCAAGTTTGTGGAGAAGGGTATTTGGGACGATGCAGAGAAGGAGTTCCGCAAAGCGATCAAGATGGCACCGGATTATCCGGAGGCTTACAACAATCTCGGTCTTTGCATGATTTTCGACGGCCGTCCGGCGGAAGCGCGCGAGGCGTTGCAAGAGGCGTTGAAGCAGTTTCCGGGATGGGCCAGTGCTGAGGCGAATCTGGCGTTTGCATATCAACAGCTCGATAAC
Source organism: Planctomycetota bacterium (assembly GCA_025355035.1). GTDB lineage: Bacteria > Planctomycetota > SZUA-567 > H5-PLA8 > H5-PLA8 > JANXLS01. Next base: position 4,516 of record JANXLS010000947.1, read on the forward strand.
CACGAAGAGGCGGCGAGTTACTTTAAGCAGTCACTGAATCACAATACGAAACAGCCGCAGGTGTGTTTGTCGCTGGGTGACGTGTTGAACACGTTGGGACGCAGTGACGACGCAGTGGCGGCCTATCAAAAAGCGATTGAGCAGGTGCCGCATTTTGCATTGGCGCACAGCCGCATCGGGTTGATCTACGCGCGGAAAGGGAAGATCAACGAGGCGGAAAATGCGCTGTCGCGCGCGGTGCAGTTGGACCCGACGAGCGCGGAAGCGATGTCGGTGCTGGGAGCGATTTCGGCTCGGCGGGGAAATTTCCGGCAGGCGAAAGAGTGGTTTGGAAAGATTGCGGCGGAGTCTGTGCCGGTTGCGGCTCAACGCGGCGCGCAACGGATTGAGCTGTTTGAAAACGCGGTGCGCAAGGGATTCGAGGAATGGAAGACGATGCAACCGGCCGCGAAGCCGCTTGCGGAATGTTACTTCAATCTCGCGCTCGCATTGCTTACTGAAGGAAATCAGAACGAAGCGCAAGGCATGTTCCAGCGAGCGGCTCAGCAAAACCCGGAGTGGTTCGCTCCGCAACTTTTTCTGGCGTTTGGATCGGCGGCGGAAGGCAATGCGCTGATGGCGAAAACGGCGTTCGACAATGCAGCGAGGCTGGATGCGCAGAACGGCATCGTGCCCGAGCAACTGGGCTATCTGGCGCTCGGCATGGGCATGCTGAAAGAGGCTGACGTGCAGTTTAAGAAAGCGCAGGAGCTCGGGCGCGTGTTGCCACCGAACGTTGTTCAAGTAGAAGGCGGAGCATGACGAATCGGCGGCGACCGGTGAGTCAGGCGCTGCTGGATCGCGCAATAAAAGTGGATGCGGCGCTGCACGCGGCATTTCCCGGCGCGAAGTGTTCGCTGGATTATGCGAATCCGTTGCAACTGCTGATCGCGACGATTCTGTCGGCGCAATGCACGGACGCGCGGGTGAACATGGTGACGCCGGCGTTGTTTGCGCGCTACAAAACGGCGGCGGAGTTTGCGGGGGCGGATTGCGCGGAGCTTGAAGCACTGGTTCAATCGACGGGATTTTATCGGAACAAGGCGAAGTCGATTCGCGAGGCGTGCAAAGACATTGCGGTGCTGCACGGCGGCGAGGTGCCGAAGAATTTGGAAGAGCTGTATCAGTTGCACGGCGTGGGCCGGAAGACGGCGAATGTTGTATTGGGGAACGCGTTTGGAATTCCGGGGATGGTGGTGGACACGCACGTGGGGCGGATCGCGCGGCGATTGGGGTTGACAAAGAACGCGGACCCGGTCAAAGTCGAGCAGGATTTGATGCGACTGTTTCCGGACATGCGCTGGACGACGCTCGGGCACGAGATGATTTTGCTGGGACGGAAATATTGCAAGGCTCCGACGCCGAAATGCGCAGGGTGTCCGCTTATAGAATTGTGTCCGTTTACGAAGAAAGTACTTTAATCTTCGTATGCAACGAAGACAAAACACTGCCGCAGAGGACGAGGTGGAATAAAGGTTCACTGAAGAAGAAACGAGAAAACGGAGAATTGATTATGAACATTCGAGCTCTATTATTTTTCGCTATGGCACTTGTACTGTCGTCGGTTCCAGCGTTTTCGGCGGACAAGTCGAAGAAGGCGGCCGATGACACGAATGCCACGTCGTGGACCGGCACGATCGGGCAGGACGGGCAGAAGTTGGTTCTCCACGGCGGTACGAAAGGCACCAAGCTGTATGTTCTCGTCGCCGCGGCCGACGCGCCGGCCGACGTCAAGAAAACACTCAGTCCCGACAACAAAGAGTTTGGAAAATCGACATGGACTGTCGGCGGGAAAATGACCGAAGACGACGGTCGCCAGACGATTCACGTTGATTCGATCAAGGTTGACCCGACGGCGAAGAAGAAGAAGTAGGTGCAACGGCAGGTTGATGGGTGCATCGAAGCCGTGGAGCACTGGACAGTTGAGTTGTTTTAATTTTCGTTTCGGCTCGTTTTCGGCTTGATTAAGCGATCGTAGCCAGTATATTTCTTCCTCTTCACTCAGGCCTTTACCGGGGGATACTCTGTCCTATGGGGGGTGCTGTTGTTGAATTGGGAAATGGGATTCCATGTTCGAAAGTTTGACAGGCTCGCTCAGTACTTTCTTCCGAAAAGTCGGGGGCAAAGGCAAGAAACTGACTGAGGCCGACATTAAAGAAGGCTTGCGCACGGTTCGCATGTCGTTGCTCGAAGCCGATGTTGCGCTGCCGGTGGTTCGCGAGTTCATCGAAAAAGTCACGGTCAAAGCGGTCGGAGCCGATGTGCTCACGGCGGTCGATCCTTCCCAACAGATTGTAAAAGTCGTTCACGACGAATTGATCGCCCTGATGGGGCCGGTCGATGTGCGCATCAAGTACAAAACCGAAGGCGGGCCGACGGTCATTCTCATGGCTGGTTTGCAGGGCGCTGGAAAGACGACGACCTGCGGCAAGTTGGTTCATTACCTCAAGCGCCAGGGGCACAAGCCGTTGTTGGTCGCGGCCGATTTGCAGCGACCTGCGGCCATTGAGCAATTGAAGGTCCTCGGCGAACAGCTCGATACACCGGTGTTCAGCACGTCGTCGGAAGGCGCGGCGGGAATGGCTCCGCCTGATTTGTGCGCGGCGGCGATTGCGTTTGCGAAGAACAGCAAGAACGATGTCGTCATTCTCGATACGGCGGGACGATTGCAGATCGACGAAGCGCTGATGAACGAATTGGCGTTGGTGAACGAGAAGACACAGCCGGACGAAGTGTTCCTTGTTGTCGACAGCATGGTGGGGCAGGACGCGGTGAATTCCGCGAAAGTCTTCAATCAGAAGCTGCCGATCTCAGGCGTGATTTTGACGAAGCTGGACGGCGATTCGCGCGGTGGCGCGGCGTTGTCGGTGAAGTCAGTAACGGGCAAGCCGATCAAGTTTGTCGGTGTCGGTGAAAAGCTGGATAGACTCGAAGAATTCCATCCTGAGCGCATGGCAACGCGCATCCTGGGAATGGGCGACATTGTCAGCCTCGTCGAAAAGGCACAGGAAGTTCTCGACAAGGATCAGGCGGCTGAATTCCAGGACAAGATGATCAAGGATTCGTTGACACTCGACGACTTCTTGACCCAGTTGCGCGCCGTAAAGAAGATGGGATCGTTCAAAGATCTGCTCGGCATGATCCCTGGATTCGCTGGATTAAAGGAGTTGGATTCGTCCGACGAATCGTTCGCCACCGTCGAAGCGGTAATCTGTTCGATGACGAAGGAAGAACGCAAGAATCCGGGCATCATCGGCACGGCGCGTAAGAAGCGCATCGCTGCGGGATCGGGAACGACAGTCAACGACGTGTCGCATTTGATGAAGGAATTCGAACGGGTCACGAAGCACCTGTCGAATTTCTCCAAAGCGGCGAACTTCATGAACAAGATGGTGCCGGGCGCAAGCGCTCAGGTCAAAACGATGAGCACGGAACAGAAGAAAGCGCTGAAGAAGAAACGCAAGGCGGAGAAGGCGAATAAGAAGAAAAATCGGAGATAATGCACGCAGTGCAACTTTGAAAATGAATTTTGGTTTGAATTACGAGAGACGCCCCGTGAGACAATGATTAGACGTCATATCGGAATTGCTTTTTTGGTTGTGGGAATAGGCATTGTTCTCGCATGGAACGTTGAGATTTTTGTAATTGGGCGTGGACTGATTTCGAATTACTTGGCTCCGGTGGGATTGTTAGCGCTATCCATCTCGCTCTTTTTGATTCATGTGAAGCCGAAAGAGTAATGCGCGTGTGCAAATTTGGAAAACGAGGGAGCTCCTTTCCCTGCCTCAGCGAAACATGTGTTTCGCAGGCGAATAAGGAGTAAGAAAGGCCAAAATGGCCTGGATGCGACGCGAAAAGCGCGTCGGTCCGAAGTGTGAAAGGAAACAGATGGTCAAGATTCGACTGCAAAAGCTCGGTCGCCGAAACCGTGCGTTTTTCCGTATCGTTGTCACGGACGTTCGTGTCAAGCGCCAGGGCGAATACCTCGAAAAGCTCGGGCATTACGATCCGATCGAAACGAAGAAGGAAAAACAGGTCCTCGTGAACATGGACCGCTATAACCACTGGATCAAGTTGGGCGCGCAAGCAACCGAAGCCGTGTCAAATTTGGTCCGCAAGTTTGGCGGAAGCCAAGTCGCGGCATCAGCGGCAGCGCCGGCCGCAGCGGCAGCTCCGGTTGCGGCTCCGGCAGCGAAGTAAGAATCATCCATGCGCATCGATATCGTCACGCTGTTTCCCCGTATGTTCGAGGGCGTGTTGAGCGAGTCGATGCTGCGGATCGCCCGGGAAAAAAACATACTGCGCACGGAGTTTGCCAATCCGCGCGATTTTACGACGGACCGCCACAAATCGGTTGATGATAGACCGTATGGGGGCGGGCCTGGCATGGTGTGGAAATGCAAACCGGTGGTCGAGGCTGTGCGGCATGTCCAAGCGCAAGAGCCGGAAACGCCGGGACGGGTGTTGTTGATGTGTCCGCGCGGGAGGGTTTTCGATCAGACTCTGGCGCGCGAACTGAGCCTGGAGAAGCGGCTGATTCTGGTCGCTCCACACTATGAAGGATACGACGAACGCATCGTTGGGATCGTGAAGGCCGAATGCATCTCGGTCGGCGCATTTGTGCTGACGGGAGGCGAGCTTCCGGCGATGGTGCTGATCGATGCGGTGACACGGCTGCTGCCCGGCGTTTTG
>JANXLS010000984.1 GCA_025355035.1 Planctomycetota bacterium
TTCGGCGGCGGCGTCTTTGATTTCCTGATCGGGATCGGATTGGGCTTTGACGAAGACTTCTTCCATGCCTTCGATCTTGACGCGGCCCAGCGCGCGGATGGCGTTGCGGCGGAGTTCGACGGGGCTGGCGGCGTCTTCGAAGACGCGCTTGAGCGCCTCGGCGGCGGCATCTTTCATCGCTCCGCCTTCGATGCGGCCCAGGAATACGGCGCAGGGACTGCGGACATCATCTTTGCGACCGATCATGGCTTTAATCGCGTGTTCGACGGCATCTGCGAGCTTGATGTGGGTGGCGTTGGTATCGACACCGTTCAACGTGTTCGCACAGAGCACCGAAATCTCGTGGGCTTTGCGTTTGTTGGCGGATGTCTCCGAGCGCTTTTCGGCGATTTTGTCGATGGGGTTCTTCAGGTCGTCGCCTTTGCTTTCGAGTTCAACGAGACCGATGTCCGAGCCAAAACGGGACTGGATGAGTTCGCGGTCGTTGCGCGCGTGGAGAATGCCACTGGGGAGGTAGCGCGTTGCGACGTCGGCGCGGATTTCTTCGAGTAACTGGTAGGCGTTCAAATCGCGCTTCAGGTTTTCGGCGATGATCACCACGTCTTTCGGCGGGAAGGCGCGGGCGGCGGACATGGCTTCGCGACCGCTGCTGGCGACGCTGACGCCGTAGTTCAGGCTCTTGATGCGGGCCGCCATGTCGTTGGCGAGGTTTGCGTCTTCGACGACGAGCAGGATTTCGAAGGGCTTGTTTTCGCTCACGCCGCGTCCGAGAAGGGCACCGACTTTGTCGCTGCCGGCCCAATCGCCGGGGAACTTGTTGATGTTGGCCAGCGCGACGGCGGAAGCGTATTGGATCGCGATTTCGGTGCTGTCCAAACCGGCGATCAAGCCGCTGTCGGCTGCCAGCGTTTCGCCCTTCGGGTCGAGCATTGTCAATTCTTTGGCGAGGATTGCACCCACGGACGGGAGGCGGATGTTGCCGTGGTATTTTTTGAGGTCTGAGTGGACTTTGTTGAGGGCGGCGTTGACGTTTTCCTTGCCGACGGCGGCGATGGCGCGGCGGGCGTCGACGAGCTTTTTATCCCATTCTTCCAGTTCCTTCTTTTCTTCGGGCGAGAAGTTGTGGCGGGGCGGTTGTTCGTTGGAGATTTCGATCAGGTCCTTGACTTCGCCAGCCATCGATGCGGCGTTACAGGCCCAAAGCGCGTAGAATTCCTTCATCTCCGGATTGATCGCCATGCCGCGGAGCGACACGTCTTCGGCCATCTGTTCGTTCCATGCCCAGAGCGGGTATTGGACGCTGAGGAGGTCGCCGGCTTCGTTCAAGTGCCAGATCATGCCGGTCATGTCTTCGGCTTCTTCGGCCACACCCGGTCGGTCGAGGTAGTAGCGGTTGGCGGCTTCATAGTAGTATTCGGCGGCAGATTTCCATGCCGCTTCGTCGAGCTTGGTCACGCGGGCGAGGATGCGCTTGGCCGATGTCTTGGTCGATTCGGCTTCATTCGCGTTTTCGATCAAGGCTTTGAAGGCCGGGATGATGCGTGAATCGGACGGGAGGATGTCGCCGAGGGTCAACACGGCGTTTTGGCGCATCAACTGATCTTTGTGTCCTAACAAGGCAAGCAACGGCAATGTGGCTTTTTGGCTCATTTGGGCCAGGGCCAAACGGGCGACGGCTTGGGCTTTGGTGTTCGTGGCGTCTTTCATATGCGGCGCGAGGAACGGAACGGCGTAATGGCCGAGTTGCGCGAATTCGCGGTAGAGGAGAGCGCGTTCGTCTTCGCTGGTGTTCTGATCGACCAAGCGCGCGGACATCTTCGTCATGCGTTCTTTGTCGGCGAGTTTGCCGAGATTGTACTTGCGGTACTGTTCCCAGATGCGCGTGGGTTCGGCACCCATGCGGACGTCGGACATCATCTTGGTGATGATACGAACGCCGGCTTCATCGACGAGGCGCGCGACCAATTGGTTGCGCGGATCTTTGTCTTCGACGGCTTTGAGTTTTTGTTGGGCTTCGGAGTATTTGCCCTGTTCGTAGAGGTCGATTCCTTCGCGGAAGAGTTTCTCAGTTGCCGCAACGGGGTCTTCTTCGGCGTGCGCGACAGGATTGAACGCCATAAAAGCGCCCGACAGCACGGCGAGAACCGCAGGTACGCGGAAACTCTTGTAAACGGAATCGATCATGAGTATCCTCAATTCTAATGAACACCTACGAGCCGCGCCCCCGCGCGTTGCGAACCGCTCTCCGCGTGTTGCAAACACTTTGGAGCGACGAGCCAGTTCACGCCCGATGAAAACCTAAGAAATAGCGTTCTGAATGGGGTCATCGTACTAATTGGTTGGGTTCTGTCAAGAGTGTAAAAAATCATTGAAACGCACGATGGAGCGTATCGTTTCGTTATTGGGGTACGGGCTTCCAGCCTGCTCATTTCGGCAGGCGAGAAGCTTGCGCCGCAAAATGGAACGGGCAGGCGGGACGCCCGCACCACAAATTTGCGTTTCGGTAAAAAAGAACTGTGTATAGTAGCTGTAAAGGAGTCATCACCATGAGCGTTCGAATTCGCATCGTCAGCTTTATTGTGCTTATACAGCTCAGCCTTGCTGCCGCTGAATCGCCGCCCATCGGTGCAGCGAAACCTGTTTTGGGGCCGATTGTCGATGTGACGATGAAGAGTGGCGAATCGAAGAAGGGCCAACTGCTTTCGTTCGCGGACGGCAACCTGGCGTTGAAATTGTTCGATGGGACGGTGGTGACGCGTGAGGGCGATTCGGTGGTCAGCGTCCGGTTTATTTTGGCTGAAACGCCTGCTGGGGCGACGGAGAAGTCTGCGCATCTGACGTCGGGTGAGACGGAGTTGACGTTTTCAGAGTTCGAAAAGCTGCGGGATTTCAGGATGCGCGAATTTTCACTTAAGGGAAATGGAAATGGAGCGCTGCTGCCGAAGGTTCCGTTGGCACCGTTGTCGGAGAGCGAAAAGGCAGAGCATCGGAAACTGGTCGCGAAGGCGGAAGTGCATTTCGAAGTTTTGAAGAACGAAATCCCGGATGTGAAAACGGAAGAGGCGGCGCGGTCGAAGCTGATTGAAATGGGGCGGTACGGGATGTTGTGCGGCCACACGATGTTTAATCTGAGGGCGACGATGGAAAGTACGGCTGGGAAGATCAAAGAGGAAACGATCCGAAAGAATATTGTTGCGGCGAACGTGTTGGAATCGATTTCAAAATCGATTGTTGAACGGAAGAACGGAAACAAGATCTACGAAAAGGGAGTGGAAAAACGCGTCGGACCGCCCACGCCCGGCGATCACCCGCCGGCGCCGCCGGAAAAGCCGCCGGTCAAAACGCCGCCTACCGGCAATTGAGTTAAAGTCGCTCAACATTTTAAGTATCTCTGAGCCGGCAATTGGGGATTTATGAATTCTATTCCAGACTGTAAACCAATACCCGTCTCGAATCGTCTGGGGCGGACGGCGCTTATGATTTGGGTGCTGGGGCTGGTTACGGCAGGTGTGATGATTGGGGTGGCTGCGCTGGTGGGCGGGAACAATGCGTGGAGCGGCACGACGGATTTGATGCCGGTGTACGCTCTGGCGCTGACGATTGCGGCAGTGGGCAGCGGGTGGGCAGTGGCGCTGAGCGTTCGGGCGTTGCGCGGTGGGGAGAGTTCGCGGCTGCCGATGTGGGTGATGAATCTGGCGACGGTTCCGCCGGGGCTGGTTGGGTTGGCGCATTGGATGGACGGTTCGTCGTTCGTGATGCTGAAGAATCCGTCTGTGTTCGACTACTATCTTCAGGTGCTGCTGCCGTTTGCTTCGATCGTGTGTGTTACCGGCACGATGGTCGCAGTGCCGCTGGTGCGGTGGTTGGACCGGCGTCGAAATGTTGCGGGGAAAGAGCCTTGGACGCGCGGGGATCGGATGCGTGCGGGCGCGGGAGTGGTGGCCGTTTGGTGTGTGCCGCTGGTCGTGTTGCTGCTGCCGCTGATGCTTTTTTTGAGCGCTGCGGTGAACTGGGACAGGCATCCGGATTATCGCTGGGTTGCGAAGGTTACGCCGGAGTTTATCTGCGATGCGGGCGAGAGTGTGCTGAAATGGGAATGGGGAGGGCAGTGGGCTTCTGCGCGGAAACAATCCGTGCTTCGCGAAGGACACGTTTCGTTGCGGCGGTTGAAGTTGCGGTACGCGTCCGGGGATGTTGAGACGCGCGCGATGGCACTTTACGGAGCGGCGAAAAAAGATCCGGTGTGGGCCAGTGACGAGGCGTCGCGCGTACTGGAACAACCGCCTCCAAACGCAACTCGAGACGTGTTTTATGCAGCGGAAATTGTTTTGGCCGCGCACGGCAGTGTTGCGCAACAACGGGCCTATTTGCGGCGATGGTTGGGAGCGCCGTCGTATGATGTTTCCACTTTTTTGTATTATCTCAAGACGACCGATCAATTGATTCCCGATTTGAAAGCTGTACGGGACAGCAATTTGGTCGGGCACGAAATAGCTTTCGAACGATTGATAGAACTGGCACACGACGAACAATTCAGTGAGATTCTGCGTAAGGATTTTTCGTTTCGCAATGCGAGTTATTTTTACGGCCAGAACAATCGAAAACCGGAAACCCAGTTACGCGTTTTCATTTGGTTGATTGAGCAGCCCGAAATGCGCCACGAGTGGTTTTTCTATATCTATAACTTCGATTCTGAGGAGATTCTGAAAAATCCCCTTATCGTCGGCTTGGTTCGCAAATTTATCGTGATGTTGGACACTAACGAGCTGCCGACGAAGCGCGGGGCCGCACGCGTATTGTATGACATCATCTATCGCTCGGATTTCTCCCAGCGGGAGGAATTGGGCGGCATTCATCGACGCATCAAACCTTGGTATGCGAAGGCGAGCAAAGCTCCGATTTTTTCGAATGGCGGCATACCACTTCCCGAGACGCCGGACGAAAAAGCGGCGATTGCGCGGATGCGGGAGTTGGCTGAAGAGTGGCTTGCGAAGCGCACTAAAAAGTAACGCGTCCGCCATGCCGTTCGTCATTGAAAACCCTTCTGTTGTCTCGTAGACTTTCTGCACAATTTACTCCTGAATGGAACCGCGCTTTGAACCCGATATCCGACTCCGATCTGCTCAAAAATATTCCGGCGGCCATGACGTGGAACGGCCGTGTCCTGCGGCTGCTCGACCAGACGCAGCTTCCCGCCTCTGAGACGTACCTCGACATCGAACGCGTTGTGCAGTTGGAAGACGCGATCCTGCGGCTGTGTGTTCGCGGCGCTCCGGCGATCGGTTGCTCGGGCGCGTTTGGCACGGTGTTGGCCGCGCGCGAAGTGGACACCGCACTGGCCGGGCGCGAGTGGTTCAAGCGCTTCGAGGCGGCGTGTGAGCATCTGGCTGAGACGCGGCCGACGGCTGTGAATTTGCGCTGGGCCGTGCAGCGTTGCCGCGATGTTGCGGCGCAACTTATTGAAGCGAACGCTCCGCGCGCGGCGATCGTTTCGGCGCTGGAACAGGAAGCGCAGACGATACTCCAACAGGATCGCGGCATGTGCTCCAGCATCGGACGCCATGGCGCGGATCTGCTCGAAACGATTTTGAAGGGCCGCAAGACGGCGACGCTGATGACGCATTGCAATGCCGGCGCGCTTGCCACTGCCGGATCGGGCACCGCGCTGGCGGTGATGTACGAAGCGCATCGGCGCGGCATCGCGCTGCGCGTCTTCGCGGATGAAACGCGGCCGCTGCTGCAAGGCGCGCGACTGACGGCTTGGGAACTTTCTCGCGCTGGGATTTCGGCGACGGTGATCTGTGACAACATGGCCGCCGCGGTGATGCGCGAATTCAAGCCCGACGCGTGTATCGTCGGAGCCGATCGCATTGCGGCCAACGGCGACGCGGCCAACAAGATTGGCACGTATGGCCTCTCGATTATCGCCAAGCACCACGATGTACCTTTCTTCGTCGCGGCACCGACGACCACCTTCGATCTCACGCTGAAAGACGGCTCCGGAATTCCGATCGAACAACGCAACCGCAAAGAAGTTTCGGAGCCGTACGGCAAGCTCTCGGTTCCGCCCGAAGCGAGCGTTTTCAATCCCGCGTTCGACGTGACGCCGGCTGATTTGATCTCGGCGCACATCACCGAGAAAGGCGTGTGCCTCGCGCCGTATGCGTTTAAATAACGTCGAAATGGGCTCGTCTCCTTTTTCGTCCGCACGCACTTGCCGCGCGGAAGTCGGCTTTACTTGAAGCGCGAGTATTCTCCTTTATAAATAACGCACGTTCCCTTTTCCGGACTCGAACGTTTCGTTTCTATGCCCAACGCGCTCCGAATTCTTCAGCTCAACAGCGCCCGAAAATACGTCGGGGAAGCTGCCCACACGCTCAACCTGACCGAGGCGCTGCGGCAGCGAGGCCACGCCGTTTGGTTGGGCCTGCGTGAGAATTACGAGACCTTCGACCGCGCCGCCGATCGCGGATTGGAACCGATCGGTTTCAATATGCCGCACCGGTGGTGGCCGCCGCAAGACGCGCCCGACATTCATGCCATCGCGCAGCTCGTTAAACGCGAGGAGATCGACATCATCCACGCGCATCGAGGCAAAGATCATTGGCAGGCCGTTTTCGCCACACGGCTCTACAAGCTTGATGTCCCGGTCATCCGAACGCGCCACGTCGTCACTCCTCTGCGCACGCACGCCGCCAATCGATGGCTCGCGCGGCGCACGGCTGCGATGGTGCTGGTCTCCAAAGCCGTCGAACTCGACGTCCGCCGGACCGGCATGTTCGACGGCGAACGCCTCGTGTTCATCCCCGGCGGCATCGACCTCAGCCACTACAATCCCGCGACGACGGATCGCCGGTTCGCCGCGCGCAACGCCATCGATCTTCCGCCTGACGCGCTTGTCGCCATTTGCGTCGCGCGGTTCGCCATTGTCAAAGCGCACCACATTCTGCTCGAGGCGTGGCGATTTGTTCGGGCGCGACTGCCTCAAGCGCGTCTAGTACTCGTGGGCGCGGGCGGGTTCTTCGCCGAAAGCCAGGCGCTAGCCCGCGCGTTGAAGATCGACGACAGCGTCCATTTTCTCGGCAAGTGCAAGGACGTCGCTCCGCTGCTCGACGCCGCGGATTGCGGCGTTTTGGCCAGTACCGGCAGCGAAGGCTTTTCTCGCGCCGTCCTGGAATACATGGCTTCGGCTCTGCCGACGGCGGCCACGCGCGTGGGTGCCGTGCCGGATTTGATCACTGACGGCGTGCACGGAAAGCTCGCGGATCCCGGAGACGCGAAGTCGCTCGCCGGGGCCATGATCGCCGTGCTGGAAGCATCGGTCGAGCAGCGCCGCGTCTGGGGCCGCGCCGCGTTCGAGAAGGCCGAGGCGGGGTACAGTTATTCCAGTTGGGCGGATCTACACGAACGTTTATACGCACACGTACTTTCGGAAAAATAGACGTTGAAGCGAATCATTAAACCGGCGATGAAGACCACGCACGTCTTCGACAAATCGACCCTGCTCGTCATCGATCAGGGCTGCTGGCGCATCACAACGCTTCCGCCCTTCCGGCAATTCCGGGGGCTTGACATTCCCTGGGAGAGCATCGACGATCTCAGCGAAGAATCCGAATTCGTCGAGAAGTATTCCGACACGCGCAAAGTCGTCCATCTCGCTGCCGGACAATACGGCCTGCCTGTTGAAGTCCACGTTAAACGCTACGCCTACAAATCCTCCTGGAAAGTGTTCCTCAGTTGCGTCCGAAAATCGCGTGCGCGCGAAGTCTTCGATCTGGGCTGGAAGCTGCTGTCCAAGAAAATCAAGACCCCCCGTCCCGTCTGGTTCGCTGAAGCGCGCGGCCCGTTCAAACGCTACAGCGTCCTGGCAAACGAATCGATTCCCGAAGCCGAATCCGCGTTCGAACGCTGGAACCGCTGCATTAACGATCGCCAGCGCGCGGAACTTCTCACCGCCGTCGGCCAATTCGTGGCGATCCTTCACGACGCCGGTTTCTGCCACAACGATTGCAAAGCCTCGCACCTCTTGATTCTGCCCAACCGTCCGTCCAGCGCCGACGAATTTCACGTCATCGACCTGCTCGGCGGCAGTTTTTCGTCCGGGCTGTCACCCGTTGCCCGAGCGCGAAATCTCTACAAACTCATCCGCAGTTTCATCCCCAAACGCCAGTGTGCGGGCTTTACGGCGGATCATCGCCGCATGATCCTGAAAGCCTACGGCGGTTCCGAAAACGAAGCGGATTACTGGCACATATGGGTCGATCAAATCAGCCGCGTGAAGGGGCAGAAAGTTTAGCCGAAATCGCTTCGTTTTTTTCAACGCTCCTTGCGGCTCTAGCGAGAAAGACTCCCTCATCCTCGCAACTTTTTCACCACCACACCCAACAAATAGATACCGCATACGCCAATCAAAACGCCGGCGATGAAGTGCGACCGATCGGGCGCGGCTTCCGGAATTGCCTGCTTCAACTCCGGCGGCGGAACGTTTGTTTTCGCTACGGTCGGCGAAGCAATGGTCGTCGGCGCAGCGTTCCAATCGCACGTGAACTTCAGCGCGTTCGCGCTTGTCAGCAGCAGGTTCTCCTGCCCTTGCGACGTCCCCTGCCGGATGCCGGTGATGTACGTCGATTGCCACGGATTCCCGGGGGTGAACTCGACCTCCAGCAGCACGTCCTGCCGCAGTTCAATACTGGCGGGAGGAGCGATCGGAGCGTACGCGATCTCGTACACGACATACTCTTTTCCGGGCTCGCCGGGCGTCAGAGTTTTATTATTTGGCTCCTGGATACCGACTACTTTTCCGTCCAGTCGCGAGCCGTCCACTGTCAGAAAAATGTGTTTCAACAAGTACGTACCATGTGCGCGATACGCGTCGGCCTGAGTCTGGATCAACCCATCGTCGTTCGTCGGCAAGCTCTGTTGAACGACAACTTCCTCCAGCGACACACTGGCCCACAGCGTAATCGCGTCCCGCGCCAGCACCAATTCCATTCGCCCCTGTGCCAGCGGGTGCGCCCGCGAAGGCGCGCTCCAGACACACACCACCATCACAATCGCCAGAATCCCGGCGATTGCTGCTGTTCGAACGGACGGCCTCCGAGCCACGCGTCACTCCCTACTCTTTGCTGTGGAAATCGATCACGAACACGTCATCCAGCACCGGTCCCAGCAACGCGCCGAACGCCTTGTGATCCGGGTGAGCGATATAGGCGTTCACGTCTTTTTCGTCCGCAAATTTCAGAATAAAGCAGTGCGTGAACCCTTTCGCGCGATTCTCCTTGCTGACGTTCGTGCCCCATTCCAGAGTGAGGACGATATTAATCTTCGTCTTCAACGCCCGGAACGCATCTTCAACTTTCCGAATGTCATCGTGCGACGTGCCTTCTTTAAACTTCAGACACACCACATGCTGCACCAGATCCGCAGCCCGAACCGATGAAGCACCGACCGCCCCCATCAACACCGCCGCCAAACAAACCCCTCGAATCGCTCGCATCCCATCACCCCTTTAAAAATTCGCTGCCCACCACTTCTCCATACTTCCCAAACCAACACAGAGCACTCAACACCCGGAATGGCACTCAGCATTCGACCCTTTTTAAGCTGGCTCGATACTAAACGTCAACGGATACTTTGCCGTCCGTGCGAACGCATGCACTTGATCGACTCGAAACTCTGCCTCTTCCAACCCCATCACATCAACCAGTGCCACGCCCTTTTCGTGCGCCTCCTGCATGATGTAAACCGCGTCGGCCGCCTCTTTTTTAAAGTAGCGCATGAGGACATGCACGACGAAATCCATCGGCGTGACCTCGTCGTTGTGAATAATCACACGGTACATCGGCGCGAGCCGTTGAGTCGTCTGAGCGACCGGCTTTGTGACACTCGTCCCACCCTTCGGCACGGAAGAAATCAATTCGGAATCCATACCCATAAGTTAAACGATCATTCCCAACATTGCATCAACAAAGTAAACCGCCTCCCACTCATTTAAATTTCTCAATTCTCGTTCCATAAGTTGCACATGTGCGTATCCCCACATCGCCTCCTTATAGTTCACTCCGCGTCAGATCTCCGGAAGCCACACCCATTTTCATTCCAAAACTTGCACATTGTGCTTTTAATTGAATAAATTAGATATAAAAAACGCACAAGGTCGCCAAACACCCTACCATTAGACGTATTGTTATCCCCATTTATTCCCTAAATTCTAATATTATTTTCGGCTGTTTCCCGTTCTTATAAGCCCATCAATCATAACGAGACGGAGACACCGTAGCGCAATATGCTTTTGGAATCCGAATATCGGGGACGCGCACGAAACTAATTTAAAAATTTTCGCGCACTTCCCCGCCTCCAGTATAATCCACTCAAATAAATCCCCGTGTGTCCGATCGGATGAGGTCTCTGCGTCCATGGAAAAACCCAACACACCCCTCGTTCCGTTTGACAAGAACGGCAACGACAAACCCCCAAGTATTCTCACCCGCGTGTTCGTCTTCTGTTTCGCGTCGTTCTGGACCGCCATCTTCGGCGGTATTGCATTCTTTTTCTGGCGTATGCCGACACCCCCCAGCCCATCTATTCCCGGCACTGTCGCGCGATGGATTTTCCTCGAAATCCCCATCGCGTTAACCGCCTTCATGGCCTCCATGGCCATCCTCGCCGTCGTCGGCCCCGGCGGAAAATTTCACCGTTTCGTTCAAAAACGCGGCTTGGTTGCCCTGCTTTTTTGCATAATACTCTTGATCGGCCCGTTCGTTCTAGCGATCCTCGGCGCCCTCTTTGGTTCATAATTTGAAGAGAAAACAGGCAAACACGTTAAGAGCTATCGGACAAAACCCTCGTGCCAAGATGCGCCGCGCCGGGCAAGTGGGACGAGAAAGACGAGCTCCGCGTATTTGGAGACTACGCGAAGCAAGTTTTTCGAAGTACCACGCC
>JANXLS010001033.1 GCA_025355035.1 Planctomycetota bacterium
CTAAACCATACCGTTTTGGATGGATAGCCCAATCAGGAAAAGAGGTCGTGACCATACTGCCCCGGATACTCTCTGAACGCCGCGAGTACATTACCGTGGGGCACGAACCTGCGGGAACACTGACCACGGACCAAGCGTACGCCCTTAGCGATGTGCCACTCTGGAATATGGCGATTATCGCGTCCCGCACACATATCGTCTGGATCACCACGGTGTGCGGCAAACTGAAAACTGATCTACGGTATTCCAATACGCTCGGCTGGAACACCTTCCCCGTCCCGACGCTGACCGAGAAGAACAAAACCGACCTGACGCGTTGCGCGGAAGACATCCTGTTGGCGCGGGAAGCGCATTTCCCGGCGACGATCGCGGACCTTTACGACCCCGAGACCATGCCCGCGAACCTGCGCCAGGCGCATGAGCGCAACGACGAAGTGCTGGAGCGCATCTATATCGGCCGCCGCTTCCGCAACGACACCGAACGGCTGGAGAAATTGTTCGAACTGTATACGAAGATGACGGCGGGGCAGGGCGAAACGAAGAAACGGGGGGCGAAGTAAATGCAGCCCTATGTTCCAGAACAACTGCCGTTGGCTGGTCTCGACTATGGCCGGATCATTCGCAAAATCGGCCCGGCCAACGCGGCGCTCGCCCGGTATGACGGGCTGCTTCAAAGCGTGCCCAATTCCGCCGTGATGCTCTCGCCGCTGACCGAACGCGAAGCCGTGTTGTCGTCAAAAATCGAAGGCACTCAAGCCACGGTCGACGAGGTGCTCGAGTATCAAGCCGGCATGTTGTTCGACGTGGAGAAGACGAAGGACATTCAGGAGATCGTCAACTATCGCGAGGCTCTGACGCGCGCGACGGAAGCACTCGTGAACAGGCCGCTGAGCTTGTCGCTCATCAAAGAGATGCACGCCGTTTTAATGAACAGCGTGCGGGGCGCGAACAAATCGCCCGGCCAGTTTCGCATCGAACAGAACTGGCTCGGCGCGGAGGGCTGCACTATCGAGCAGGCGACGTTCGTGCCGCCGTCTCCGTTGCAACTGCCGGGACATCTGGATGACTTCGAGACGTATTTGAAACTGAACGACGTGGACCCTTTGATTCAAACCGCCGTGATTCACGCGCAGTTTGAATTATTGCACCCCTTCAAGGACGGGAACGGACGCATCGGACGATTGATGATCCCGCTGTTTTTATTCGCGAAGGGTACGCTGAGCCAGCCGATGTTTTACTTGAGCGACTACCTCGAATCGAACCGCGATTTGTACTACGGACGACTGCGGGGAATCAGTGCGAACGGCGATTGGAATGCGTGGGTTGAATTTTTTCTCGATGCGTTGATCGAACAAGCCAGGGCAAACACGGAACGTGTCAAGGGAATGCTCGAACTGTACAAGCGCATGAAGATTGAAATTCGGGAGTTGCTGCGTTCACAGCATTCGGGCGCGGTGTTGGATGCGTTGTTCGACCGGCCGTTGTTCTCGTCGGCGAGTTTCATCCAACGGCTGGGCGTGCCGAAGCCGACGGCATCGCGCTTCCTGACCCTGCTGCGGAAAAAGGAAATTCTCAAGGTCTTGCGCGCTGGCGGTGGGAGTCATACTGCAATTTACGCGTTCCCCGAACTCTTAAATTGCACTGAAGGCCGAAAAGTGTTGTAAATTTTCTAGCGTCTCACGGATGAGACGCCACGGGCTTAGCGTCTCACGTTTCGAGTTTTATGAGACGCTAATCGATTTGTGACTCACGAATCGCGTTTTATGAGTCACAAATCGATTTGAGACGCACCGGTGAGACGCAAACTACGGCAACTGTTAAGGATTTCTTAATAGTTGGCGACGGAAAGAATTAGGGAGTAAGCGCATGTCCGACACACCCAAATCAGTCCCTTCCGTTTCGCTGACGTGCGCCGGG
>JANXLS010001051.1 GCA_025355035.1 Planctomycetota bacterium
GAAAATGGGGTGAAACTCAGTGCATTTTTTCGGTCTTGAAACAGTGCCGCAATTGGCCGTGTAGTGTATGCGGTTAAGAAGCCAGAGGATAGAATTCGCAATGAAAAACGTTTGTTTACTTGTGGTCCTGTTTGTGTTCGGATGTTGCGCTGCCGCGAGTGAAACGCCGAACGCGGAAAAGGGATCGATTCGCTTTAACCGCGATATTCGCCCGATCCTTGCTGAGAACTGCTTTCACTGCCACGGTGCTGATCCCGGTAGCCGAAAGGCCAAGTTGCGGCTGGATCGCGAAGAAGGTTTTTTTGAGAAACGGGAGGATGGACCGACGGTCGTCAAAGGCAAGCCCGACGAGAGCCCTCTTTATAAGCGCATACTCTCGGGTGATCCTGAAGAGATCATGCCGCCGCCCAAAGAAGGCAAGAAATTAAAATCCGAAGAGAAGGAACTGATCAAACGCTGGATCGCCGAGGGCGCGCCGTGGCAGCCGCATTGGTCGTTCATCAAGCCGGAACGTCCGGAACCGCCAAAAGTCACGAACGAGAAATGGGCGATTAATCCGATCGACAAATTTGTTCTCGCGAAACTCGAAGCCGCTGGTTTGCAACCCGCTCCGGAAGCGAACAAACGAGCATTGGCGCGTCGCGTTTCATTCGATCTGACAGGTCTTCCGCCCGAACCCACGGCGGTCGATGCGTTCGTAAACAACGCGGCTCCGGACGCGTACGAGAAGTACGTCGATGGTCTTCTGGCATCGCCGCGTTACGGTGAACATCGTGCGCGGTATTGGCTGGATGCCGCGCGTTACGCCGACACGCACGGATTGCATTTCGACAATTTCCGCGACGCGTGGCCCTATCGTGATTGGGTGATCAACGCGTTCAACGCGAATCAGCGATTCGATCAATTCACGCTGGAGCAACTTGCCGGCGACCTGCTGGAAAAACCGACACAGGAACAATTGATGGCGTCGGGGTTTCATCGTTGCAACGTCACGACCAATGAAGGCGGAACGATTGCAGAAGAGAATTTGTGCAATTACGCTCGCGATCGTGTCGAGACAACGTCGTGGGTGTGGCTGGGATTGACGGCGAATTGCGCGGTCTGCCACGATCACAAATTCGACCCGATCTCACAGAAGGATTTTTATTCCATGAGCGCCTATTTCCGCAACACGACGCAGGGCGCGACGGACGGAAACATTCGCGACACGTCACCGGTTCTCGTTCTGCCGACGAAAGGTGCCGACGAAACGCGCTGGACTGAAATTCCGAA
>JANXLS010001053.1 GCA_025355035.1 Planctomycetota bacterium
CCGACGTCATGATCGTAATCGATATCGGCATTATACTGCGCGTAATCGAAAGGGCCGGCGATGGGCACTGAAAGCACTTTCCCGCTGACGACTTCTTTGTGCGAGTAGGTACCGACTTTCTTGTACTCGTGCATAAAACGCGGCGTAAAGACATTCCAATTCAATCGCACCAGCGTCACGTCTTCGCCACCCGTGGCCGCGAAGCCGTTGAGTGAACGCAACATGGTCTGCGATGTAAATGTGGGTTGCTGGCTGATGTCTCTGGGGTTCGGCGGAAGGTAATATCGGCTCGTCGTCATGACGTCGCCGATTTGCTTGGGTGTCAGCGATTTTTTGGTGATCTTGAATTCGTCGATCACGGAATACGCGCTGTCGGTTGGCTGCTGCCGATAGATGTGCAGGAACCCTCCCGCGCCCGGCCCCTGGTTCGTGTTGTTGATTGAAAAACAACCTTCCTTGCTTTTCCCATTTTTACTTTTTTGCCAAGGGTACGCAGCGGGCTGTCCGTCCAGATCGCAGTCTTTGAGTATCGGAGCAAAATTATACAGTACCCACATGTTGTCGGTATTCGGCGTTGTATACTTCGCGCTGTCCGGATATCGGCACGTCGAAATATACGGTCGCAACATGTCTACGCATCCAGCCACTACGTCTATCTTGCCGCCCTGAACCACACGCGAAGGGTTTTGATTGTGGTAAAATCCGTATTCGTCGTCCCACACAATTGGCGGGTAATTCCAATGCATCGGATAGCCGCCGATTTGCGGGATCAGCCAATAGAAACTGTAGACGAAGGGATCCAACGGGTAGACAAAATACGTCGGAAATGAGTACGCATAAGGCCAATACAATTTGATTTCCGGGTATTGCAGCAGGGCCGTGGAATTATAGTTTTCGACCATGCCGATGTAACTCCATCGGAACGGCTGGGTGTGAAACGACGGCGTCTCCGTCTTTTGACTCGGCGGCAAATTCCCCGCGTTGACATTGTCCGTACCGCTGTGCAGACAGACTGTCACGTCGCCATCGGAGAAATCCTCCGTCACTGTCCACAGCGTGCCATCGGGAACCGGCCAGCCGATACCGCCGCCGCCCTGAACATACCCGTTCTTACCCAGTTTGTTGCCGCGGGACGCAGCCTGCGGACCGTTGGACGTTCCATTGAAGAACTCGTGTTCGAGGTGATCGTTGGCATGCCACAGCGGCTTGAACCACATGCCGATCGTGCTGTTGCGCGGATCGTAATTCTGGTACGTCAACTTCGCTGCGGGCCCCGGAAAAGTTTTCGGCCCGGAGATCGCACCGTTTCCGTAGGCATACTTCAATGTCCCATCCTTACAGGAGGTTCCAAGGATGCCGCAGTAGACGCCGTCCGTGCGAAGATCGCCCATGCGGCACGACACGCAGTTGGCGTAATTGTCGTTCGCCAGCGGAGCAAGTGGCGATCCGACACCGACGCCGCCATTGGACGAAACGTTCAGAGCAAAGACAGGATAGCTGAACGGATCGAGGTCAATCTCTTTGTCGTTCAGCAGCCCCAACAATCCGATCGTATCGCACACGCGAATCCGCGAATTCTCCGGCGTCTTGGCTTGCTCGCGTCCGTTTCCAACACACGTGTCGGTGTCAAGGTCTCCGTTATAGCTGGCCAGAAACGTGTCGCCGTCGGCCGGATTGAAACTGCACACATTCGTCGCCAGACAAATCTGGCCGTCATAAATCGCCGGGAGAATCTTGTTCGCAATTACGTCGGGAATGCTGGAATCCTTGGCACCTCCGCGCGCATCGCGCGGGATATCGTCGACACATTCTTCAATCCGCCCGCCAAAATTATTCTTCAGGCGATACGTCAATGGCACGAGCGGCTCGGGCATCGTGTTCAACGCCAGTCGCTTGCTCGCGTCGTTCAACACGTCGCGCACCATCGTGCCGCTGCAGTCACCCCGGTCCGCGCTGGTCCAACTCGCGCCCTGATTTTGAGCCGTCGAAATCGTTCCCTGCACAAACTGCCGCTGCGTCGATTCCCGCCACACATCGTAAAGCTGAACCAGCGCTTCGACTTTGCGCTCGGAACGAACCAATCCGTCTTTGACGACCATGCCCGTGGACTTGATTTCAAACGTTCCGCCGGAGTCCATGGAGAACTCAGTCGTCGAACGATTGAGGTCGGTTTTATCGATCATTTCTTCGACGCGGTAACGCATGTTGCGGATGTAATAAAAAGAACCGCTTGTTCCTCCGGGCGGCGTCGGTCCGGTCATGAGCCCCGATGCCATGATCGGCTTCCCGCCGCCATTGAATGCCATGACGGGTTCCATTGCCGTGAAGTTGCGCCCCCAGCGATCGATCCATTCGATGTTCGGATTGAATTTGAGGATGTCTGTGTTCGAATTGAAATGCGCCATGATCATCGGCGCGAGCGACGCTTTGCCAAGCCCCTTCGTCATGCCACCTGAATTCGGAATCGACATGCGCCCGGGCAACGATGCATCCGGCAACGGGCCGTAAGACCGGATGTCGTCCCAAGGTTTGACGACGCGAAAATAGAAATCGTCCCAACTTTTGAACGTGCCGCGTTCGTAGCCGGCAAAGCCCGTTTCGGGGTCGGCAGTCACGGGATCGGGGTCGTTGGATTTCGTCGGCACCCCGATTTTCGTGTCGATTGTTCGCTGCCGCGCCGAGATGATCCGGTACGCCAGTTCATGCGCTTCGTTGCAGACGCCGCCGACCTGCCGGAGAAAATACGGCGTTCCGAGCGTGTCGATATTGTTGATGTAATTGTACAACGCCGAATCGGCTGCCAACCAGGGCACAGGCCGGTCCAATGTCGGCTGACCCGAACAGACCGGCGCGCGTTTCAATCCGGCCAGCGTGGGAATCTTGCCGAACAATTTCAGCGGATCGTCGGTCGACCACGTCTGCGCGGTCAGAACCGTATCGGAATCCGTCCCCACCGCCAGCGGCGTTCCATGCTGCACATTGATGTTCAGAAACATCGCAGCCAGCACTTTGTCCGGAGCCGTGTTGATGTTGATCGGTGCGCGATGAATGCACAGCGGGTAATGCTTGTAATCGATGTCCGGATCGTCCTTCAGATTGCCGTTGTTGTCGGTCAGCGGGTCGCCAGTGGACGGATCGATGAGCGCGTCTTCTTTGGCGATGATCATGTACGAACTGATCGGCCCTGGCGGAACGACGAAATCGTCTTCAACCTGAATCCAGTCCATGCCGTTGGTGGCGATGCGGCGCAACTGTCCGGAACCGTGACCGTTGACGATCGATACATACGATCCGCGCAACGACCCGCGCCGGTTCTTCGGATCGTTTTTCGGATCGTCCGCCACCCAACTCTTGTCGCGATCGATCACCACCCGGCCATCTTGACTCCATTCGAATTTACCAACGCAAACCGTGTTCGTATCGACCCACGAATTGATCGTGATGTAATCGCGAATCGCGTTGTATTTCACTTCGCGCTCCAGCACTTCGAGTTCCGGATGATCCGGTCTCGCAGTCGCCGTCAACGCGAAGCGCACGTCGGCAACTTCCTTGTACAACCCATGACGCGACCGATATCCCGCAATTGCGTAACCGTCTCCATAGAGTGCCGAGCCGTCGCTCCCGGCGATCGGACGGTTGTTCTTGTCGAGGCGGAAGCACATATCCAGCGTATTCGCCGAATCATCGCCATTCCGGCCCGTGATATACATTCCTGCCGGCGAACCTTCGGCCGCCCATCGACGCGGCTGGATGGCATCGAGATCGGCTGGCGTCAGCGGAGGGCCGATCACGCGGCACAGATTGTCCAACAATACGGCGAGATTGTCGCCGGCGTTGATGTTGATCTTGCTGGCAGCATCGCTGATGTTCAGGGTATAGACGTCGCTGTTCGTTCCCGCTGAATTTCCAATTGAGCGCGAATACGCGGTCGGAACTTTCTTCCCGTTCAGGACGATTTGCGATGGAAAGGATATCTTGCGGTTTGCCCCGTGACGCCAATCGACGGTGCACCAAGGGTCGGTGACAGCTTCGGTGTCGTAAAAAGTCTGCTCGCGCATCCGGGCGATGGCGTCGTTTATTCCCGCTTGAGCCAACATTGACGCACGCACACTATCCGAATAGCGCAGCGCCGCTTTGTTGCCCATGATGATGACAGAGTAAAACCCAGCCCCCGACGCCGCCAGGATCGTCAATACCCCCGCCACCATGATCATTGTGACGCCGCGCGAACCGATCCTGCGTGTCAAGCTCATTGGCTACCTGTTGCGTTAAAAAAAAGATATCCGTTTACACGGGTAGGGTAGGGAGTTCCCCTAAAAGACAGACAGTTTTCCACCGAAAAAAGTGCAACAAACACGTTTCACAAGTTGCACATCGTGCATTATGCCTATCACAACTCGCACTCCTTGCCATATAATGTTGTTCAGGGCCAAATGTTATCGTCTGTACTTCCTCTTTTCTCCGCGCCGCTTCACTGCGTCTTTGCGAGCATTACAGTTCCTTTTCCACTCGCTCGCACAACGTCTTCAGAATCGCGATTCGCGCGAAGTTTTTGTCATTGGCCGGAATCACGTGCCATGGTAACGCGCGGGTGCTGGTGCGTTCCACCATGTCGCACACCGCCCGTTCGTACGATGGCCATTTGTCGCGGTTGCGCCAATCTTCGTCGGTGATTTTGAAATTCTTGAACGCCGTATCCTTGCGCAGATTGAAACGCTTGAGCTGCTCGTCCATCGTGATCGCCAGCCAGAATTTCACGACGATCACATCGTTGGCGAGCAACTGTTCTTCGAATTCGACAATCTCGTGATACGCGCGCATCCAGTCTTCGTCCGTACAGAATTTCTCGACGCGTTCGACCAGCACGCGTCCATACCATGAGCGATCAAAGATCGTCACGCGCCCCTTCATCGGCATGTGCCGCCAGAAGCGCCACAAGTAAGGCTGCGCGCGTTCTTCTTCGGTCGGTGCGGCGATCGGAATGACGCGGTAGTTTCGCGCGTCGAGCGATCCCGTGATCCGCCGAATCGCACTGCCTTTGCCCGCCGCGTCCTGGCCTTCAAACACAATGATCAGCGACTTTTTTCGGAAGCGGCTGTCTCGCGTCAGGAGATTAAGCTTGCCCTGGAGCGTCTCAAGTTGCTCGTTGTATTCATTCTTCGGCAGCGTCTGAGAATAATCGAGCGCGTTTAAAATATTGCGCTGATCCAGCACCGGTTCCATTGGCGCGGGTGTCCCAGCCGGACGGACTGCGTGGTCGTTCAGACGCTTTCGCAACGCGTCGAGCAACATCGTTCCCGTCGCGATCGCGCGGTAGTGCGGGTCGGTCCCTTCAATGATCATCCAAGGCGCTTCGCCGGTGCTGGTTTCGCGCAGCACGTATTCCGAGACGCTGTAATACCGATCGTATTTTTTGTAATTCGACCACTCCGCTTTCGTCACGCGCCAGCGCGAGCGCGGATCGGCGCGAAGAGCCTTCAATCGCTTCTTCTGAAATTTTTTCGAAATATGGA
>JANXLS010001070.1 GCA_025355035.1 Planctomycetota bacterium
GAAAAGTCGGTGTCACTCCTGGTGCCTTTGCCGCCGCCTAAAAAATTTATTGGCGTAACGGTCGCACCGCCAATCCGCCGCGAAGTCGGTTCCGCCGATCCCCGTTTCGGAGTGAGCGTGCCATCGCCTGAAATCGAGAAAAAAGAAACGTCGACAGCGATCTGGAACAATCTGAACGACGGTCATGAGCCCGTCGATTTTTCCACATCGAACGCAGAGGAAAAGAAGGCTTCAGAACCCAAGGCCGTCGTCGAAATTCAGGAAGCAGAAAAATTCATTCAACCTAGCCCTGAACTCGTCGTTGAAAAACCGAAGAAGTCGGTATCGAAACATTCCGAACGAAATGCCCGCGTTGAAGCGCCGTCCGTCGACGTCGTCACGGCTGCGGCTCCGCACACCGGACCGCGAAGTGCTTCGCATCCGCCCGAAGAAATGCAGCGGAAGCACACGATGGACGTTCCGGTCAAATGGCAGCCGAAGAACAAGGCGTTTGGTTCGAAGGGCAAGGTCAAAACGAAACTGTTGAAGAAGCTGGAACAAAACGAGCCGACGAAAGAAGCTTCGCACAAAACAAAAAATGAATCGAAAGAAAAACAGAGTGCAAAGCCGCACGCTGCGCACAAGGAGTCTATGAGCCACGAAAAGAAGCCGCACTCCGAACGCAAACCGGCTCATGCGAACGAGAAAAAAGACGGCGTCTTAAAGCGGATTATTCGGTCGCTCTTTAAGAAATAAAAAATGGAGTCGAAGTTCATTCCGCACAACAAACCGCAATTCGACGTGTATGTAAAGATGTGAACGACAGTTGATTTTGAACGGCGAACCGGCGGTATTTTATGAATCACGCACCTCGTATTCAGGACCAGTTTTTGACCCGCCGCGACATGTTGACGCGTTGCGGAATGGGACTGGGAACTCTGGCGTTGACGGAATTGATGGGCCGGTCGGGTGAGTTGTTCGCTGACGAAAAAATCGTTGCCGGACCCGTCGGCGCAATGGCCGCAAAACTCCCGCCGCTTCCGGCAAAAGCCAAGCGCGTCATCCATCTTTTCATGAACGGCGGACCGTCGCACGTCGACACATTCGATCCAAAGCCACAGTTGACCAAGTATCACGGCAAGCAACTGCCCGTGGAAAATCTGCGCACCGAACGCAAGACCGGAGCGGCATTCGGATCACCTTTTAAATTCCAAAAATACGGCAAAAGCGGAATTGAAGTCTCAGAACTTTTCGCGAAGACGGCGGAGTGCATCGACGACATTTGCGTGGTCCGGTCGATGTATGCCGACGTGCCGAATCACGAGCCGTCGCTGTTGCTGCAGAATTGCGGCGAAGCGCGTCAGGTTCGTCCCAGCATGGGATCGTGGCTCACATACGGACTCGGCACGATGAACCAGAATTTGCCGGGATTCATTTCGATGTGCCCGGGCGGTTACCCGATTCAGGAGTCGCAGAACTGGCAGGCTGGATTTTTGCCGGGAATTTATCAAGGCACGTACATCGATTCCCAGCACACCGATATTCAAAAACTCATCGAGAACGTGAAGAACAATTCGACGCCGATGAAGGAGCAGCGCGAGCAATTGGATCTGCTGATGGCGCTGAACCAGGACCATCAGAAGCGGCGCAGCGACGACGCTCAATTGGAATCGCGCATCCAATCGTACGAACTGGCGTACCGCATGCAGATGGATGCCGCGGACGCGTTCGACGTGTCGCGCGAGCCGCAGGCGATCCGCGACATGTACGGTGAAGGCACACAGGCGCGGCAGATTTTGATCGCCCGAAGATTGCTCGAAAAAGGCGTGCGGTTCGTGCAGGTCTGGCACGGCGCGGGGCAGCCGTGGGACAGCCACGACGATCTTGAAGTCAACCATCGCAAGCTGGCGAAGCAGTGCGATCAGGCAATCGGGGCGCTCTTAAAGGATCTGAAGCAGCGGGGGATGCTGGACGACACGCTGGTGATCTGGGGCGGCGAATTCGGCCGCACGCCGGTCGTCGAAATGCCCACGCCGGGCTCGAACGCGGGGAAAATCAATGGCCGCGACCACAACCATCACGGCTTCACGATGTGGATGGCAGGCGGCGGCGTGAAGGGCGGATACATCCACGGCGCCACCGACGAATTCGGCTTCGCCGCAGTCGAGAAAAAAGTTCACATCCACGATTGGCAGGCAACCGTCCTGCGCTTGATGGGCTTCGACCACGAAAAATTCACGTACCGCTACGCCGGCCGCGATTACCGATTAACGGACGTGCACGGAAAGGTCGTCAAAGAATTGTTGGCGTAGCGGAATTGGGAATTCCGCCAATTCCCGAATAGTTTCGGGGAGATGATTATAGTGCTGCCTGGTGTCGAGATCTGCGACACTCATTGTGACTTCTTCTTTTCGCATGCTATTAATTGAATCGCCCTATCCTCAAGCGGCGACTCAATCCCCGACAGTTATCGTTCGATGCGGACTCGTTTGCCAGAAAAATCTACTCCCCAGCGTCCACAGTTCCCGGCTTCTCGCTGCTCTCCGGCTCCGCTTTCAGAACGTCCGAATTGACCAGTTCGTCCTGTTTGGACATGATCTTTTCGTGGATTTCTTTTCCGATCGCAGGGTTTTCGATCAGGAACTTTTTCGCGTTTTCGCGACCCTGACCGAGGCGGTTGCCGGCGTAGCCCAGCCACGATCCGCTCTTCTCAACGACGCCGCACAGGATGCCCATGTCCAGCAGCGAGCCTTCCCACGAGATGCCCTTGTCGTACATGATTTCGAATTCGGCCTG
>JANXLS010001126.1 GCA_025355035.1 Planctomycetota bacterium
TGCACCACAAAACCTCAAAAGTTACAGTCCCCGTTGTGATTGCATTATTCGCTACTTGTAAAGATCCATCAAATGGGTACTGTACAAGATGTGCTTGTTTGGTCGGCTCCATGTCGGCCCAGGACTCGTTTATTCGGATGCACTTCAATGCGGCGACGGCTGCTTCTCATCACCAAAGACCCGGAGTTCGACAATCGCGGCGAAGTCGTGCTGGGGCAATGCGAGCCTTTCACGTCGGGCTGGAGCATGTTGTTGATTTACCCGGATGGCAAAAAAGAAGTCCTCGTGACCGGCACCTACTCCGATCTCCGTAAGATTCAGGAAGGCTGCATCGGCATCGACGATCCCACCGCAGTCTGCAAACGCGTGATGGACATGCGCATGATCCTGATCAAATCGGTTACGGAAACAGTCGCCGTCGGCGCAAACAGGAACCATCAGGCATCGACAGATCGCGAACCCACCCGCGAGCTCGAACCGCTGCGCACCGCCGACTATGTCGACGGCGAACCGTCCTGAAGAACCCGCGATCTCAAGCCCTCTCAATCGCGCCGCAGCCAGTAATAATAATACCCCACAAATTCGTGCGGAAATCCTTTGAAATCGCCCCATGCAAAATCCGCGTGGGCCGTCTTCGAGTGTTCGATTCCAAAGCGGCGGAAAGCGATTTTGCAGCGCGTGATGTGCGTAAAGTGCGAGACAATCAGCGCCGATTTCCAACCCCGCTCCTCAAAAATCCGCTTCGTATCCCGCGCCGTGCAATACGAATCCTTGCCGCCATTATCAATCACAATCTTCGTTGGCTCTACCCCCCGCGCGATCAACCATTCGCTCATCACCTGCGCT
This sequence comes from Planctomycetota bacterium, assembly GCA_025355035.1. Classification (GTDB taxonomy): domain Bacteria; phylum Planctomycetota; class SZUA-567; order H5-PLA8; family H5-PLA8; genus JANXLS01. Next base: position 847 of record JANXLS010001126.1, read on the forward strand.
TCCCACAATTCCTTCGGCCCTTTCCCCCCGCTGCAAATGATGTGTCGTGCCGCCCCGCTCTTAAACGCCTCAAGCCCCTTTTGTAGTCGCTTGGTCAGTACGTCGCTCGGCGTTCCGTTCGGCAGCACTTCATTCCCGAGAACCACCGCCGCATCCACCGGATCGTTCGCCGAATACACATCGTCGAATCCATCCATCGAAATCAAGACGCAATGACCGACGAACCAAATCGTCAGCACCGTCATAACGCGCATCGTCCACGCAAAATACACGGAGCGCCGAAACGCCCATAGCGAAATTTTTAAACTCATTCATCCATCGCTCAAAAAATGTGTACTCGACGTTCGTGAACTTTAAACTTTAAACTAAACTGCCGTTCACCGATGCGCGTGAAACTTCGTATAGTACGGATTGAAGTCTTTCGCCTTGTTCGTCATCTCGCGGCTAAGCGGAACCTGTTCTGCTCGGAAATAAATCATCGACGCGTGGAAGTAAAGATGCGAATCCCGCGTCCCAAACGCGAGCGCTTTCTTCATCGTCGCCGCCGCATCCGCATAATCGCCCTTCGCGTACTGCGCCCATGCGAGGCTGTCGAGCGCGTACACGCCCTTGCGCAATTCGCAGTCCCTCTTCGCCCAGCGTAATGCGTCCTCGGGCATTTTGCGCGAATCCGAATACAACCCCGCGAGGTGATGATAGTAATGAACGTTCCCTTCATTGACCGCTACCAGATACAGATCGCCGGCTTTCAAGATCAGCGGTTCAGCTTTCGCTGCATCGCCAGTAAACGCATACATGTCTCCGAGCGCTTGGTACGTCTCCGGGCGCGGTGAAAGCGCGAGCGCTTTCTCATAAAGCCTCGCCGCTTCATCGAATTTTTCCTGTGCCGCGCGCAGTTCGGCGAGGTATTCAAGCGGCGCGTTTCCCGCCGGGTGCGACTTGATCGCTTCGAGATAATACTGTTCAGCCTTCTCCATTTTTCCGATGCGAAAATACAGATACCCCAACTGCACTTGGCACCAAGCGATGTCCCCCGGTCCCCGCTCTTTGTGTTGCGCGTCACTGAGCGCCTGATTGTAAAACTCGACTGCGCCGGGAATGTCTCCTTTCAGGAATTGAAAGTGAGCCCAGCGAGCATACGCCGCCATCCCCGGCGCAAGTTCCATCGCCTTCAGATAGTTGCTCTCAGCCTTTTCGCTGTCGCCCATCTCCAGATAACAATCGCCCAGAATTCCGAACGAAAAGCTATCGTCGGGGAGTAATTTGATCGTCCGCTCACAGAGCGTGATCGCTTCCTTAAAACGATTCTGCATAAAACACACGTAGGCCAGCCAGTTCATCGCGGGCGCGTGGGTCGGCTTGATCGCAAGCGATTTTTTCAGCGCTTTTTCAGCTTTCAACAGATAAATCAGATTCCCGCATTCACGCGCCTTTTGCAGATACGATTCACCGAGTCTTTCGGGCGCGAGGTGATCGGCAGGATCCTTGTCCTGACGCTTCTCCCAAAACTCAAGTTCGACATCGACAGGATTACGCGTTTCAAGGGCGGACGCAGTCGCGCACACGATGCACAAAAATACGAATGCATTCACCGCAATTATTTTCATACCGACTCCGGACCGAGTTGGACCCGCGCGCCGAACACGCGATTGCGTCCTCAAATAATAAGACGCCAACCAAGGCCGGCGTCCTTCCATTTTATCCGATCATTAAACCGATGTCGCCGACGTTGCCCCTCCTGTTGGGGAGAGGGCCGATGCAGGTGCCCCTGCGCGAGGTGAGGGGAGAGCGTGAGACTTTAGGCCTGTAAAATAATAAACTGAAGAAGTCCACCGCGTATTTCGGCCTGGGTCGAGGCGGATGCGAAGGAAGATATACGAGTGTATCTCTGACTGAGCGTTCAACGAAGAGCCCGGCCGAA
>JANXLS010001154.1 GCA_025355035.1 Planctomycetota bacterium
TGCCTGCCGCGGGGATTGCAATGTTTGACTGCGTGACTCCATACGTTGACTGTGTTCCGAGGAACGCGTTGTTGAACGATGCAGCGGAGCCGTTGGTGTCGATCGTCAGTCCGCCGTTGAAATTCTGAGTAACGCCAGCAACCGCAGAGTTGTTGATCGACCCGAAAATCGTCGTTGCATATGTGTTATAAGTCTGTGTCGCAGGGAACAAGCCAGCAATGGTCGCGTTGGCCTGAATCGTACCGCCCACGCAATTGAAATTAGACAAGTTACCGCCCGCCGCGCTCGCCGTATTTGCAACTGCGATCGGCTTGCCTGCCGTCAACATACCGGAATCGAGATTCAAAATGCCTCGCGTCCCGATAATGGCAGCCGATGCCGCTCCGTTCCCAAACGTGATCGTTGTCGTGGATGTAGTCACCAGTCCGCCAGTGATGTTCAACACCGCGTAGCCATTGGCGCGATCCATATTCAATCCAAAATTGGCGCTCGCACCCGCATGGAGCAGGCTGCCACCCGGCCCAACCGTAATTTCACTGATTCCGCCATTGCCCGCCGCACTGTACGCCATCAGGAACCATTCGCCCGCGGAGGTATCCAGGGTCCCGGTACCACCGATGTACATCACACCGGTGGAACTCGCACCGTTTGACGGCGCGAATCGTCCCAGCGCGGTCGTCTTGCCGCCCGTGATGTTCATATAGGCGTATCCGTTGGTGCATAAAAGGTTCGTTGCGTTCGCGATTGCCGTCGTTGTGAAATTCACGAGGCCTCCGGTCTGATTATAAACGGCGTTTGATCCCGCTACAGTCGCACCGTTGAACGTGTAATAGTTCGTGATGTTGCCGCTGATGTTAATCGTGCTGTTGCCTGCCGCGCCACCAAACGTCAGCGTCGAACCTGCGGCGGCTGTTCCGTTGCCGATCAACGAACCGGTCATGTTCAACACGCCGCCGTTGACTGTCGTATTGCCTGTATAGGTGTTGGCCGCGTTCAGCGTCGTCGTTCCCGTACCCAATTGAGAGAACGCGCCCGCACCCGTCAGCGGTGCCGCTGGGAAGTCCACGCCCTGAACCATTGCGTTACTGTGATTGATGATCAGCGTACCCGCGGTGAGCGCGAGAGAGCTGCTCGAAGGGATCGATCCCGTCGTACCTGCGGAACCCAAACTCAAAGCTCCAGCCGTAATCGCTGTTGGGCCCGAGAATGTATTGGTTGCCGTCAACGTCGTGGTCCCCGTGCTTGCCTGGGTGAATCCGCCCTGTCCCGTAATGGCAAGCGAGGAGAAGTCCGTGCCCTGGGCCACGGCATTGGTGCGGCTGATGATCAAAGTCGAACCTGACGCGATCGAGATCGCGCCACCGGTGCCCAACAACGATCCCGTAGTGCCCGCCGCACCCAGTTGAAGCGAACCGTTCGCGATCGCAGTCGCACCCGTGTACGTGTTCGCTCCTGTCATCGTCAGAATGCCCAATCCGAGTTTGGTCAATCCGCTGCTGGTGTTGGGAGCGAGAACTGCCGTACCCGCCGTGGCGCCCGTTCCACCGCCGCCAGTCAAGGTCGCGCTGGCTGTGGTGTAATTGACGCCCGGATTGGTGATCACAATTCCGGTCACACTACCTGTGATAGGGTCAACCGTGGCGTACCCGGTCGCTCCCGTGCCGTCGCCAGTCACTTGCACATACGGCGCGCCGATATAACCGCTTCCTGTTGACACGGGGATGGTTACGACGCCATTTCCGGTCGGAGCAAGCAAATTGCTGGCGATAGTCGATGCCAGATTGTTGGTGTCGATCGTGATGCCACCGGAATTCGTTCCGAACGGGCCGTTCACATAGGTTGCGAAGAGTGCCGAAGTCGGATTGATGATCGTTCCCGTGGCTGAAACCTTGAACGTACCGCCACTGAAATTAGCGACCGCCAATGTGCTGCCTGCTTGGACGATCGAGTTCGCCACCAGCGTTCCACCATTCAGATTAAAATTGCCCGTCGCGCCGACTGCTGTTCCGAATCCAGCTGTACCGATGGAAACGCTGCGGCCCGTGGCATCGATCAATCCGCCGGTCTGTGTCAATTCGCCGCGCGACGTGTTTCCGAAACCAACGTAAATGTTCTGGCTCGCCGCTGTGTGGTTCAGCGTTCCACCCGTCATTGTCAGTTGTCCAATGGCATTTCCGGCGCGGCCCAAAATCAGGTAGCCGTTGTTGTTAACCGTTCCTGAAGTGATAAGTCCCACGCCAATTCCCGTCTGGACAGCAGTTGTTGCACCGGTACCGCCGAACATAAAGCGAGACTGACTGAACGTACCGCCGCCCGAGAGCGAGAAGTACCCGTAACCGCCGTCTCCTGCACCAAAGGCCACATTGTCGGTTATTTCCGGCTGGGTCATGGTCAACGTTCCGCCGTTGATATACACGGCTCCATTTGAACCCGTTACTATCCCCGTGGTCAGGGTGCTGGATCCGACGCCCGTGTATGCAGCACCGGTCGGAATATTCAACGTAGCGTTCCCGGCTACGCTGGATACAACAATGTTGCCACCCCCAGTTTCCGAACCCGTGAGATTCAATGTGCCACGCGCTACGGTCATGGAGCCCAGGAAAGTGCTGTTCCCCGTCAAATTCAGTGTTCCAACGCCGTCCTTAACCCACGACGAGGCACCCGAAATACTTCCCGGGATCGTGAGCGATTTGGCCGCAACGGTCAGAGTCGACGGCGCGGAAATGGAGACGCTGCCGCTGCCGAAATTCACGTCATTCGTCCCGGTGAACGTGCTGTTGCCTCCCAAGATCACGGGATTGTTGCCGCTCAAACTAAATGCGTTGCCGGACGTGTTATCGAATGTGCCGCCATTGATCGTAAAGGTTCCACTACCCAGCGCGCCCGCGTTGCCCAAATTAAGCGTCCCGGCCGTCAACGTCGTACCGCCCGCGCCGACGTTTGTTCCGTTGAGCGTTAATACGCCTCCCGTCATGCTGAGCAGACCGCCAAATATAGTATTGCCGCTGAGCACGAGTGTTCCCGTCCCGGCTTTGGTCAACGATCTCAAAGCGCCAAAATCGTCCACCGCGCCTCTTACGGTTAATGTGCTGATTCCATTGGTGGTCAATGTTAAACTATTACCGATGGATACAGAACCGCTGCCAAGATCAAGCGATCTCGTACCCGCAAATGTGAAGGATCCATTCCAATTCTGAATCGTGTTGGTCGTCAGCGCGATTGAGCCAATCGACGTGTTATCCAGAATCGTTCCGCCGCCGATCGTGAGAACTCCAGTTCCCAGAGCCGAGGCGCTGTTGACATTCAGGGTCCCTGCCGAAAGATTGATCGCGCCGGACCCCGAGTTGTTACCACTCAGCGTTAACGCGCCCGCGCCTGTCTTGGTGATATTGGCCGTGAACACCGTGTTGGCATTGATCGCCAGGGCCGAACCGTTTGCCCCGGTTCCGTCCACGTTCCAGGTTTGATTGGTGAAGATATTCAACGGTGCGCCGATGGACAACGTACCGGCATTGGATTGCACGAAAATTCCGCCCGAGCTGCTGACGGGAGCGAGCTTTAACGTGCCGCCAGCACCCGCGTTGATCGATACTGCTGTAATCCCCGGCGGATTGGCCACAGCCTGTATACTGTCGAGCGTAAATGCCGCGTTGAGCGTAGTATCGATGGTCGTTCCCGTCGTGGGAATGGTTGTGGGCGCATTGACTGTGCTGAAGACAGCCGTGTGGGTCGCTCCTGGAACCGTGCCAAAATTGATTGTGCCATTGACGTCGGTAAACCAATTTGACGTCGGGCCGCTCGTCGTGCTCCACGAGAAATCCAAACCGCCGCCCCAATAAACTGGAGAGAACGGATTCACATCGACCGAAACCTGATTATCGGTCGCGGTGATTGTGTAGTTGTAGCCATTGGGTGCGGTCCCCAAAACGTACGTCGTGTTGTTGGGCAGCTTCAGTCCGCCATCCGGCGCGCTTATCAAGACGTACGAACCGCCTCCCGCGGGAATACCTGAGTTGATGAAATTCAACATGATCGTTCCGCTGCCGACTGACGGGATCGCCGTGCCCCCATTGCTGGGAATTACGATCTTGTCGTTCGAACCCGACGCGCTCAATTCAAAGCTCATCTGTGCTCCGCCACTTAATGTCAGGGAACCCGCCGTGCTTTGAAGCGTGATCGTCTGGAGGTTGGCGTTGTTGAAGTTCATGATGCCAGTGCTTCCGACCGTCAGCTTATTGATGCTGGCAAAGCCGGCTTGCAGCACTCCACTGTTGACAACAACCGTTGCGGCGCCGCCATTGGTTGGATCAGCGAGGACGATCGTACCGGGTCCGGTCTTGGTGAGCGTTCCATTGATGATGACGGGACTTGGAATGGTCAGTACACCAGTCGAGTTGGAAGCGTTGAGAGTGCCATTGACCGTAACCGAAACGACTTGATTCGCCGCCAACGCCTGGGCCGTCGTTCCGGTGTAGCTGAACGTCCCACCCGAGAAGATTGAAATGGTATTCGTTGCGGATGCATTGCCG
>JANXLS010001210.1 GCA_025355035.1 Planctomycetota bacterium
CGAAAACGTATACATGCATACATTTCGACACTGGGTTACAGTTGCGGTGACACGTAGCAGGTATCTCGCAACATCTGAGATCAAATGAACTTATATTAAATCGGGACGGAGGGATTTGAACCCTCGACCTCTTGCACCCCAAGCAAGCGCGCTAGCCAAGCTGCGCCACGTCCCGATGACTGCGTTTTTTAGTGCTGTACAGACCCGATTGGTGGGGCAAATCGGACGGGTAACTGTAATGGCTGACCGGGAAATCACAAGATACTTTTGGAAGAAAATATGGGGATCGTCAAACGGGAGGGCTTTGCTTTAAGTGGGACGTTTGACTTCTCGGATGAAGGCTTTTATTTTTTCACTGCATTTTTCGCCGGGCGAGGATTCGACGCCGCTGGCGACGTCGACCCAGTCTGGCGCGGCGATGCGGATGGCTTCGGCGACGTTTTGGGCATTGAGACCGCCGCTGAGGATCAAGGGGGCGCTGCGCGGCCATTTTTCGAGGATGTGCCAATCAAAGGCCTTGCCTGTGCCGCCGAACGCGCCGGCCACTTTCGTGTCGACGACGACGCCATCGCATGCGTAATCGGCGATGGGGGCGAGGTCGGCGAGGGTTTCGATTCGGAAGGCTTTCCAGACTTGCGCATGGGGGACACGGGCTTTGACTTTGCGGACGAAATCCGGGGATTCGTTGCCGTGCAGTTGAACGATTTGCAGATCGAGCGCGGCGAGGAGGACTTTGAGTTCGTCGAAATCGGGGTTGACGAAGACGCCGGCCCATTGGACGTCGGGGATGCCGGCGGATTTCATCAGGTGCTGAGCTTGCCGAATGCCGCCGACGAAACGAGAACTGGGTGGAATGAAATTCAGGCCGATCGCGGTGGCGCCAGCCTCTACGGCGATCTGCACGTGCTCGGCTTGTTTGAGGCCGCAGATTTTGACGCGTGGGATCATTTACGACGATTCAAGGTTCAAGGTTCAAAGTTTAAAGTGCCCTGGCTCGGACTGGGAGCTTGACGCTCTGAATTATGCTTGAACTTTTTTGAAAGTCAAACTATCCATCCGCATGGAAAAATCCGGC
>JANXLS010001227.1 GCA_025355035.1 Planctomycetota bacterium
AAAAACAGGCGACGCTTTTTCTCGACCGCGAATCGTCGAGTCTCGTCGATTTCAGTTCACTGAGTGAACCGTCACGGATTTTTGGCCCAATACCGCCCATACCGGAACCGCCGCCGCAGAGCCGATGATCGGCGCGACCACATAAATCCACAACGACTCCGTGTGGGGGGACGACTTCGTTACGGCCATTATTTCAATTCCAAAATGACTTTGCCGAGCTTGCCTTCGAATTTGAAAGGCGCTTCATATTCCCCAACCGCCGCGTTTGTATCGTGTCCAACGCTCAGCGCGTCTTGTGGCGTTCGGTTCAACAATCCCGGCGCTTTGCCCTCGGATACTTTCTTACCATCGATATTCAGAGTCATCCCGCCCTCTTTATCCAAATCCGCTTCGATCGTTGCCGTCTTCGCAGTATTCGCTTCTTTCGTTGTGATGTACGACAACTTCCCGCCGCGTCGAAGCGCAAAATACGCTTTCGAATCTTTCAGATACAGCGTGAACCCTTCAGCCGATCCGCCCTGCGCGAGGATGACGCCATCCTTCGCCATTTCGGTGATCTCAGCGAAGATGTGGAACGCGCGCGAACCTGTTGCCGGTGCGGCTTCGTTGCTCAGTTCGTCACCTTGCTTTAGGTTGAATTTAGTTTCTTTGGAGAACTGGCCATTACCTTTAATGGCCTTGTTTTTCTTGCCTTTCTCATCCGAACCGTCGCCGGGTTTCGCTCCGTACCGAGGCGTCCACGCCCAAGGTAAGACCTGAGCTCGATGCGCCCACGCTTCCCATTTTGCGACGAGTTCCTCTACCTTCGCCGGTTGCGACGACGCGAGATCCTGCGTCTCGGTGCGGTCGGCTTCCATGTCGTACAGTTCCCATTTCCCGGCGGGACCTTTGGCGACAAGCTTCCATTTGTCTTTGCGAACTGCCCGATTTCCTTCGTGTTCCCAGAAAATCGCGTCGCGATCGATCCGTTTGTTTTCAAATGCAGGTCGAAGACTCTTGCCTTCCAGCGGCGTGATTTTGTTCCCGGCAAACTCGCTCGGATACGCTGTTCCGGCGACATCCAAACACGTCGCCATGATGTCGATCAGATGCCCAGGTTGCGAACGCAATTCGCCGTGCGCGGAAATTCCCTTCGGCCAATACGCAATCAGCGGCGTCGAAATACCACCTTCATGAACCCAATGTTTATATTCACGGAACGGCGTGTTGCTGACGTTCGCCCAGTCGCGACCGTACGAAATGAACGTATCGTCCGGGCCGGGCATAATGTTTGGACCGCCGAGCACCGGCCGTCCGTCGCGCGTTTGTTTCGGACGTGTTGACAAAACAAAATCGCCGGCCTTCATCGGCGGCAATGTTGGTTTTTCTGAACGCGATTCTTTTCCCGTTCGTCCTATTGGTTCAGCGCATGCACCGTTGTCTTGAAGAAAGAAAATCAGCGTGTTGTCGAGTTGCCCGTTTTTCTCGAGCGTCGCGACGATCCGGCCTATGCCCTGATCCATACGGTCGAGTTGGGCCGCGTACACTTCCATGCAGCGCGCTTCCCATTCTTTGTGCTCGACTTTGCTCCAATCGCCCACGGTCTCATTGTTCGTCCATTTCGGATCGATGACGCCGAGCTGTTTCATCCGTTCGAAGCGCGCTTTGCGAATCGCGTCGTAACCGGCATCGTATTTGCCTTTGTACTTCGCGATGTCCTCGTCGCGCGCGTGCAGTGGCCAATGCGCGGCCGTGTAAGCGATGTACATAAAAAAAGGCGCATCGGTGTAGTCGCGCTTATGCTCGTCCACGTAGCGGATCGAATTGTCGGTGATCGCGTCCGTGTAGTAATAATGTTCGGGCTTGTATTCCGTGTCAATCATCGGCGTGATCGGCGTGCTGTCGCGCGTGAGCATCGCCGGATCGAAGTAATTCCCGGCACCCATGATGGTCCCGTAATAACGATCAAATCCGCGTCCGCACGGCCAGGACGCTTTTGGGCTGTCCGGGCGCGCGTGGGCCGTAACGTGCCATTTGCCGGTCATGTAGGTTCGATAACCCGTCGGCTTCAGCGCTTCAGCGATCGTCACGCAACTCGTGTTCAGCGTGCCGCGGAATCCATCGAGATCGAGTTTGCTGTCGGTCATGTGCCCCATGCCGGCCTGGTGGGAATACAGTCCGGTCATCAGCGCCGCGCGAGTCGGGCAGCATCGCGCTGTGTTGTAAAATTGAGTGAAGCGCAATCCGTTCGCTGCAAGTTTGTCGAGATTCGGCGTCTGGATTTCGGAACCGTAACACCCGATATCCGAATAGCCCACATCGTCGGCGAGAATCACGATGATGTTGGGTTTGCGCTCGGCGCTTTGTATTGTAATAAAAAACAACAGTGAACACGCAAGACTGACAACGCGAATGAATTTATTTGACATGCAATGTTCCTTCACGAAGTGACACCGACTTCGAAATTGATGTTGAATAGTCGCGCAGTATCTCAAGCGCGCGATAATTCGTCTCGTCTAATTCTTCTGTTTGTCGTTCATCAATAACCCTTTTTCAAGATGCAATTCGCGCCGTGCCGTGTGGGCGACTTTTGGGTCATGTGTGACGACTATGATCGTCTTTCCAAATTCCGTATTGAGCTGAACGAGCAGGTCCATAATCTCCTGGGCGGAATGCGCATCAAGATCGCCCGTCGGTTCGTCGGCGAGCAGAAGTTTCGGATCGCTCGCCAAAGCGCGCGCGATCGCAACGCGTTGCTCCTGGCCCCCCGACAATTCATCCGGACGATGGTTCATACGGTCTTTCAATCCGACGATGCTGAGCGCCGTTTCAACATGCTGCCGGCGTTCCGTGCGGCTTAACGGAAGGAGGGTCAGCGGCAATTCGACGTTTTGATACGCCGTTAAAACAGGCAGTAAATTGAACGTCTGAAAAATGAACGCAACGTGATCGGCTCGCCATCGCGCCAATTGCCGCGAACTCATCCGCCCCAAATCCTGACCGCAGACGATGACCTCGCCTTCTGTCGGAGTGTCGAGTCCGCCCAACAAATTCAGCAGCGTTGTCTTGCCAGAACCCGATGGCCCCATCAACGCAACGAAATCGCCCACTTCGATACTGAGCGTTACATGGTCGAGCGTCAAAATGTCGGCATCGCCTTTATGATAGATCTTCGTCGCGTTGCGGAGTTCAATGATTGAAGGCATGGTGTCCAGTCTATTCCGTCACGCGCACTTTTTGCTTGTCGGCTTTGATTTTATCCATCCCTTTAATTGCGACCGATTGAGCATCCGTCACACCACTCGTGATTTCAATGACATCGCCCTTCGTTTCACCGATTTCAATTTTCGACTGCGTTGCGATCCCATCTTTTACGATCCAAACGTAGCGCGCATTCTCCAGACCTTGCAGTGCGACGAGCGGTACGGCAAGCTTTTTCACGATAGTCGTCTCGGCATCGGTGGGCGCATTGTCGGGAAGAAATTTCACGCGCAGGCCCATGTCCGGCCGAATTTCGTCGTGTTTCAAAATATCGTTGATACCGACCCGCACCTGCACCGTCGCTTTGCCGCGATTCGCACGCGGGAGAATGCGGAGCACTTTTCCAGCGAGCGGTTTTTCGGCGAACGCATCGACGATGATCGAGGCGCGCTGACCCACTTTGACTTGCGCGATGTATTGCTCGGCGACGTCGACCTCCGCTTGAAGCGATTTGCGTTCGGCAATCGTCGCGATCGAACCGCGCGCCATGGATCCGCCGATACTGATCGGCGCCACGATTTCCCCAACTTCCGCAGCCTTCTCGATGACGACGCCATCGAATGGCGAGAAAATACGCGCGTCGGCCAATTGAGCGTTCAGAATACCGATGCGAGCCGACATTGTTGCGACGTGTCGCTCTGATACCGCTATGGCGGATTTCGCCGTGGCGACTTGTGATTCCGCCATGGCGGCTTGTGTTTCGGCGACAGCGATGGCTTTGAGAATCTCCTGCTTGCGCGGTTCAGCAGTCGCGATCTGCGCTTCTGCCAACTGTATTTCGGTCAAATGATCTTCAACGGTAGCCACAGCCATCGCGTTGGATTCGGACAACTTCTTATCGCGTTCGTAGCGGCGCTTGGCATCGGTGAGTTTGACTTGGATTTCGCGAACTAAAAATTCGAGCGTTTGCAACGGAGCTTTTGCCGATGCGATGGCTGCCTTTGAGTTTGCTGCTCCCGCTTCGGCCTGCGCGGAAAGCGCTTCGAGTCGCTTGACATCAGCCTTCGATTCTTCGATGTCTGCCTTTGTCTGCTCAATGATAGCGTCCAATTCGCGGTGATCAACTTCAGCGATGATCTCATTCCTTGCAACTGTCTGCGATTCGACGACGTTGAGTTTCTCCAAACGCCCCGTGCCTTTGAACGCGAGCACCGACATGCGATCGGCGACGACGTAACCGGCCGCGCTCAATTCGCCTTTCCCCACGTCCAGATAACTGACGCGCGCCACAGCGACATCGACGCCGAAATACGATTCAGCCCATTTCGGCCCCAGCGTCATGACGAGAGCCGCCAGTACAACGAGTATAACCGCCCAAATGACCTTCCCAACATACCCGCGCGCTTTCGCCCGGGAACGATCGATCTTCAACGCAGCCAAGCCTTCTTGTCCAGACATCGCAACCCTCCGACGAGGCATCGTACTGAATAAATATTTTCCTTCAATTGAAGTAATTCGGGACTTGTCTTTTACCGATTCATCCCTACACTAGCTCGTTTCGAATGGGGCATTTATGCTCCATTAATTGGCAAGTATTCCTTTTCATCGATTGCGGTTCATGGCCGCTTTGGAGAAAACTGCAACATGGTAGATGAGATTCGTAACGCCGCACCGATCGTCGATGCGCTCTGTGCCCACCCGCTCGATGCGGAATCCATATTGAAACTGCGCTATGCGGCGCGCAACAACACCGCCGAACGCAACGCGCTCGCAAACTGGGCATCGGACTTGGATCATTCCGCGCTGTCGAAAGACGAAAAGATTTTGCGTCATGCCGCATTCAGTTGGATTCTCGGAACAAACGACCGAAGCGAAAGCTTGAAATCGGTGAGCGGCCAAAATGCCCATTTGATCAAAGGTGGCTTGGCGTTCGACAAAAGCCGCTTCGATGAGGCGATCACCGAATTGAAAGCTGCGTTGTCGGCCGCTCCCAAATCGGCGAAGATCGCCATCGAATTGGCCAGCGCCTATCGCGCATCGGGCAAAATCGAAGAAGCGTTGAAGGTCCTCAATAACTCCGAATCCTTCGCGTCCAACGACAGCGATTGGTGGGTCCAAAAAGGTTGGTGCGTCGAAGTTCGTGGCAACCAGGAAGCCGCTTGCACCGCTTACGAAAAGGCACTGTCGATCGATTCGCATAACGCCCTCGGCACGTTCCGACTCGCTTACTACCTCGATCTTCGCGGCGACGACAACCGCGCGATTGAACTTTATAAAAAAGTGACCGGCCCGGGCAGCGCATTCGTCAACGCCATGATCAACCTCGGCTTGTTGTACGAAGACAAGGAAGATGTCGAATCCTCGATCGCCTGCTTTAAGGAAGCAATCAAAGCAGAGCCGACCAATCGCCGCGCGGCGCTCTACCTCCGCGACGCCGTCGAATCGCTTGACATGTACTACGATGAAACCCTGCGCAAGGAATCCGACCGCCTCGAAGCCGTTTTGCGCATTCCGGTCAACGATTTCGAACTCTCCGTCCGCAGCCGCAATTGCCTGGCGAAGATGAACGTCAAGACGCTCGGCGACATGGTCCGCAAAACGGAACCCGAATTGCTCGCGTACAAAAATTTCGGCGAAACCAGCCTCCGCGAAATAAAGCAGTTGCTCGAAAGCAAGGGCCTGCGCCTGGGCATGCACAAGGAAGAAGAACAGAAGCGCGCCCGCGCTCAGCGCCTGCGCCTCGGCGGTCAGGAAAACGCCGTGCTCGCCAAGCCGATCATGGATCTGGAACTGTCCGTGCGGTCGCGAAAGTGCATGCAGCGCTTGAACATTGAGACCATCGGCGACCTCTGCGAAAAGAGCGAAGCCGACCTGCTGG
>JANXLS010001230.1 GCA_025355035.1 Planctomycetota bacterium
CGAAACGGATCACACTTTAAAGAAACTCAATACCATACTTCTCGCTTATTCGCCACTAAAGTACGCCGGGAATACCCACTTAGAGCTATCGGACAAAACCCTCGTGCCAAGATGCGCCAATCTGCTTGCGGCGGGCGGCGCATCTTGGCACGAGGGTTTTGTCCGATAGCTCTAAGTGGGTATTCCCGGCGTACTTTAGTGGCGAATAAGCGAGAAGTATGGTATTGAGTTTCTTTAAAGTGTGATCCGTTTCGAATTCAAGAAGAGAGGCGACGTGCGTGAACTGCACTAAATTTTCGATTTCATTTTTCATAAAGTTGCTCGTCGCCATGTGTCTGGGAACTGGCTGCATGTCGTCGCTTCGAGCCGAGACCATTGAAGTGCACACCGTTCTAGCGACTGAACCCGGCAAGCCCGGCACGGTGCCTTCGGAACTGGCCAAATTCAAAGCCGCGCTCAGTGCCTGCCCGTTCGGCAAACTCGCGAATGGCGGCGTGCAGACCGTGACGGTCACGGCGGCGTCACCGAAGGCCGTCGTGCAGGTCGGTTCCTTCTCGCTGGAAGTCTCGCGACAAGGTGCGGCGAAGATCGACGTCACCGTGAAAGAGGCCGTCAAAAAAGATGTCACCAAAACCGTCTTCGGCCCGATCACGTACCAATTCACCAAAGAAAAAACCAAGCAACTCGAACTCCCTACACTAAAGGGAGCGTCCATCGTTTTCCTGACGCTGGAGTAAGAAAAAAGCGGCAGCACTCTTGGGGCCGTTAACTTTGAACTTTGAACTTTGAACTTTGTTATTTGACGTCGCTTACCTTTCACTCGCCGTTTTGCTGCTGCCGTATTTCCTCTATCGCCGCATCAAAGGCAAGCAAAGCGCTCCCTGGAGCGCCAAGATGGCCCACGGCCCGACGCGCGAATCCGGACGCAAGCGTATCTGGATTCACGCCGTCTCTGTCGGTGAGGCCACCGCCGCCGAGCCGCTTGTGAAAGCGTTGAAATCCGAATGGCCCGAAGCGGACATCGTCATCTCAACCACTACAGTGACCGGCCACGCTGTCGCTGAAAAGCGCCACGGAGCCGAAAACGTCGTCTATTATCCGCACGATTTTTCGTGGAGCGTGAAGCGTTTTTTGGATCGCATCCAGCCGTCGATTGTCGTGCTGATGGAACTGGAAGTCTGGCCGAATATGACTGCTGAAGCGGTCGCGCGGGGCATCCCGATTTTAGTCGTCAACGGACGCATCACCGAACGCTCAGCCAAGCGCTACAAGCTCGGGTGGGCCGTTATCGGCGGAGCATTCAAACGCGCAACCCGCTGGCTCGCCCAGACTGAAGAATACGCCAATAGACTCAAGACACTCGGCGTTGATCCCGCGAAAATCGTCGTCTCCGGCAATATCAAATACGACGCCATCGACACCACCCCGCCCTCCCCGACCCAATGCGCTGAACTCCGCATTGAACTCGGCATCGCGCTCGACGCGCCGGTGATCATCGGCGGCAGCACGCATCCGGGCGAAGAAATGGCGTTGCTCGAAGCGTACCAAGAACTCAAAGCCGGCTCGTCTCCCAACGCGCGATTGATTCTCGTCCCACGCCACCCGGAACGATTTAACGCCGTCGAAGACGCAATCAAAGCCGCGGGACTCGTCTGCGAACGGCGCACGTCACCTCGGCGCGATGCGCAAAACGGCGCGGTGATTCTGGTCGATAAAATGGGTGAATTAAAACGCCTGTATGCCGCTGCTAATGTCGCGTTCGTCGGGGGTTCATTGATTCCGCACGGAGGCCAAAACGTGATGGAACCCTGCGGCATGGGCGTCCCCGTCGTGCACGGCCCGGCGATGTTCAACTTCAACGAAGCGATCGACATCCTTCGCGCTTGCCATGGATCAGTCGAAGTCTCGCGCGAATCACTCAGCAGCGAACTGGGACGCTTGCTGACCCATCCAGCCGATGCCCAGGCGATGGCCACGCGCGCTCGCGAAGCTTTTCTGAAAAAGCAAGGCGCAACCGCGCGAGCCGTCCAAGCCATCCGCGCACTGGCATTCCCGGCAAAATGACAAATCACAAATGCCAAATGACAAATCACAAATCGCCGTTTAAATTACGGACATGCTTTTATCTCCATTCCTGATCCTTCAGCTCTTTGTGCTGCTGAACCCGTTGTCGTCGGCGCCGTTTTTGATCAAACTGCAAAAGCGCGGCGTCGACGTTAAAAACGTGGCGTGGCGGGCGGTGCTGACGGCGTTCGCTGTCGCGCTGACGATCGCCATCGCCGGACCGTCGCTCTTCCAATTATTCGGCATCACTCAGAATTCCTTTCGCGTCGCAGGCGGAATCGTGATCATGTTGCTGGGCATTGAAACGATTCGCGGCGACGAAGAAGAATCCACGCAAACCGGCAACTCCGACAATTTCATCGCCATTCTCGCCACTCCCATTCTCACCGGGCCGGCGACGATGAGCTACATAACTCTGACGACCTATGAAGAAGGCATGCTGAAAGTCATCATCAATTTGATTGTCGCATTTATAGGCGTCGCGGTGGTCATGGCCGTTTTGACCCTGATGATTTCGCGCGTCAACGCGCGGTTGATTGGGATCGTGTCGCGCATCCTGGGTTTGTTCCTGACGGCAATGGCCGTTGAAATGATGGCAAAAGGACTCGACGGATTGATCCATGCTGCCGTAAAATAATCGGTGTCCACGCGGCTGATTGAAACGCAGATGGGAACGCGGATGTGACAACGTGAACTGCCTTTCTCGAAGTGTGTCGCACCCGAGGCTCGCATGGACATCGACCAATTCGTTAGCGAACGCAAACCCAACTGGACGCGGCTGGCGACGCTCTTGAACGAGTTTGAGCAGACGACTGAATGGGACATGGGGCACGAGCGCGTCAAGGAAATGGTGACGCTCTACCGTCAAGCCTGCACCGACCTCAATCAAGCGCGCTCCTATACTGCCAATCCCGAACTGCTCGACACGCTCAATCAGATCACAGGCCGCGCGTACCGGCTCGTTTACTCCGAAGGTGGCAAGACGACGTTGCGCGAAACATTCTGGCATTTCGTGTCCGTCAGCATTCCAGAGACGTTTCAAAAAGAGAGCAAATACGTGTTGCTCGCTCTGCTGCCGTTTCTGGCCGGAGCGGTGTTTGGATTTGTCGCCGTCAAAGTCGATCCCAACAACGCCGAAGCGTTCGTAGCCCCCGATTTTTTTTCAGTCAGCCCTCAAGAGCGCGTCCGGGAAATCGAAACGGCGGAGACGGAACGCATCGACAATTCTGGAAAGGCGCTTCAATTCGGGGCGCAACTTTACACGCACAACATTCAAGTCACGTTCCTCGCCTTCGCGGCAGGCGCATTGACGTTCATCGGTTCCGTTGGGCTGCTCTTCTATAATGGAGTGCAGTTGGGCGCGGTCGCCTGCATGTACCACGACGACAAGGTGGCGACATTTTTCTACGCGTGGGTCGGTCCGCACGGAGCGCTGGAAATACCCTCGATCATTTTTGGCGCTGCGGCGGGATTGCGGTTGGGAGAGGCCGTCTTGTTGCCCGGCAACAAAACGCGCCAAGCGGC
>JANXLS010001259.1 GCA_025355035.1 Planctomycetota bacterium
AGCCTCCCAGCCTGCAGCTACTTTTTCGATGTGCGCCCGAAATTCAACAGCCTCCGGATCGTTAGTCATGGAATTCAATTTCGCGATCGCGTCACTCGCGTTCCCTTCCGCGTATGTGGCAACGACCTCATCGAATTTCAAGCGCTTCGCCACGTCAATCAGCGCCTTGTCCGCAGCGGCGCGGTGCGCGTCCTCCTTTGAAACGAGTGCAAATTCTTCAGTCGCGACTTTAAGCTGCTTCTCCGCAATAGCCTTCATTCCAGCAACGAAATGCTGCGCGTTGGCTACCACCAGGGCAATGCGCTGGCCCTTCGTAAATCGCTCGGCGATTTCCTGCGGAAATTTCGCTGTTGCTTCAAGCCCCGCTTTCTCTTTCTCCCACGCTCCAGCTTTTTGTGCGGACATGACTTCGTTCCAAACCTTATCCGCTGAACGAATCAACGCGATCCGCTCCTCCGCCGTCTTATTTAATTGAAGACAAACATCCTTCAATCGCTGTAGGTCGGGGCTGCTCATGAGACTGATCGGCTCAATTTGAGCGTTGCTATTTTTGTCGAGGGCCGACGCCTTGTAATCGTTTACTTTCTGCTGGTTCCGCGCGAACTCATCCAGGGCGTCATGTACGTTCGCTTCGATGTCCTGAAGCCGTATCAAATCGATGCACTTATCCGCCCCTTGAGAATTTTCCACAAACTTCATCGCATTCAGCGCAGAAGACGTGAAATCCGCATATGCATTGAATTCGTCCTTGACCTCCCGCCCACGGGTCGAAAGCTCCGCTTGAACCCAGCGTTGAGCCTCGTCAAATTTGTTCTCTTTCACTTTTTCGCGAACTTTCGCCAACACTTGCGAGCGCTTAACCTTGGCGATTGAATTCTTAAGCTTAGCGCGCTCGTCCAATGACAACCGATCCTGATTTTCTTTCAATAATCCGTCCGCAGCTTCAACCTTGCCCGCAGCCAACGCAGTGTTGACTTCCTCGACGATGTTCTTTCCGCCGAAGAGGAGCATAACTTTCTGGCGATTTTCGGCGCTTGAAAACATCCAGATAATGCCAGCCAACGCGCCCAGCGAAAGCGCGGAAAGAATGATCACCGCGATTGACAAGTGTCGATTGATCGCGGATCGTGCGTCAGCCGAAACTGCCGGCTTCTCAAAATGACGCGGTGGAACGATGCCGCTGATGGTTTTGCCGACTGAATCCTGATTGTCGTCAGCGGAGTAACTTGGAGCAACCGGAGCGTTCGCGGCATTTTGAGCGGCCGCAGAGCTCTTAAATGATATCCGCGATCTGTGGCTGCCGACAACCATCGACACCGCATGGCCTTCAATATCCGACGACGTTTTCGCCTTCGCTTCAGGAATCTGGATCTTCTTTGCGGGCAGTGGCGTTGGCGGTGCTTTCCCGTACATCGAAGCGGGTGACGGCGTCGAATCGTATGCCTGTCGCTGCGGATTCCCCGACACAACGTGGATTGGCGGCGTCGGCTGTTTTAACATCTTCGCGATCTCGTACTGCTTGAGTTTCTCGCGAATCGCCATCGGCACCATCGTCGGCATTGCGTCAGGATCAGACGACGGATCGTCAAAAGCCAGTTGGATGTCGTTGATCAAAATGACGTCATTGTGGCGCAATTTGTGCTGCGGGTTCTTGCCCTCTACACCCTTCAATTTCACGTTGTTAACGATGACGCCAACGCCGCTGTTCGAACTCACGTCTTCGAGCAGGAACCCAGTATCATTTTTGGTAATTTTTATGTGATCGCGTGAAACGAATTCTTCGAGTAGCCGAAGCGTATTTGTACTGCGCCGTCCAATTGTGAGTTCGTTGCTCAGTTCGAAATCTTCAGGCCCATTGGGCCCAAAAAGGATTAACTTTGCCATCACGGAGTCCCCAGAAGATTTTTGTTAATAAAATTCTATGAAAACAACGTCCGCGTTCAAGCAAAAAGGCAATCCAAACGCAACTTCCGCACGCTGAGTTTCATCGGACACTGTTCAACCGCACCAATGTCGTGTACAGTAAATCGGGTGGTTCCAACGTAGACCGCACTCCATCGGAATCCCTCCGGCAAGGAGTACTCATCATGCCCACGGCCCTCCAAAAAGTTTCCGCATCGTTCGCACCACAGAGAAATTTGATCGGCGGCGAATGGCGAAAATCAGTATCATCTGAAACCTACGCGAGCACAAATCCCGCGCGCACATCCGACATTGTCGGACACTTTCCATTCTCAACAAAAAACGATGTCGATGCCGCCGTTCAAGCCGCAGCCGCGGCCTATCCATCGTGGCGGCGCTTCCCGACACCGCAACGTGGCACGATCTTGCGTCGATGCGCAGACGCTCTCACGGCCGAGAAAGAACCGCTCGCTCAACTCATGTCGCGCGAAATGGGCAAGACGCTGGTTGAAGCGCGCGGGGATGTTCAAGAGGCGATCGATTGCGCACATCTCTATGCCGGTTTCGCGCGAATCTTCGGCGGCCAAACCCTTCCCAGCGAACTCCCCGATAAAGCCGCATTTTCCCAGCGCAAACCGCTCGGCGTCTGCGGTCTGATCACGCCCTGGAATTTTCCCATCGCGATCCCGAGTTGGAAAGCCTTCCCCGCCCTGCTCTGCGGTAACACAGTCGTATTGAAACCCGCAGAAGACAGCCCTGCCTGCGCATCCGCGTTCGGACGCGTGCTCACAAAAGCCGGCGTTCCCCTTGGCGTGTTCAACATTGTTCACGGCGACGGAGAACACACTGGAGCAGCGCTCGTCGATCATCCCGACGTCAGTGCCATTAGCTTCACCGGCTCGTCCCAGACCGGCAAAATTATCGCCGAAAAATGCGGCCGATCGCTCAAGCGTTGCTCGCTGGAGCTCGGAGGAAAAAATGCGCAGATCGTGATGCCCGATGCCGATGTCCCGCTCGCACTCGAAGGCGCCGTGTGGGGCGCTTTCGCCACTGCCGGTCAACGCTGCACCGCGACCAGCCGCCTGCTGCTACACGAAAAAATCCACGACGCATTTCTCGACCGCTTCATCGCGGCAGCTTCCACGTTGCGCCTGGGCGATCCGCTTAATCAGCGTACTCAAATCGGTCCACTCATCAACGCCGCTCAACGCGAACGGGTCAGCGACTACATCCGTATCGGTGCGAATGAAGGTGCGACGCTGCGCCAGGGCGGAAAAGCGCCCGGAGGAAAATTGAAGAGCGGCTACTTTTTTGAACCCACGATCTTCGCCGACGTTTCGGCAAACATGCGGATCGCGCAGGAAGAAATCTTCGGCCCTGTCTGCTCGGTGATGAAATTTAAGGATCTGGAGGAAGCCATTCACGTTTTGAACGAAACGAAATACGGCCTCTCAAGCAGCATCTACACGCGGGACGTTAATTCCGCCTTCGTCGCCATGCGCGACATCGAAGCCGGCATCACATACATCAACGGCCCGACAATCGGCGCCGAAGTCCATCTCCCCTTCGGCGGCGTGAAACAAACCGGCAACGGCCACCGCGAGGCCGGTTCCGCGGCGCTCGATTTCTACAGCGAATGGCAGAGTGTTTATGTCGATTACTCCGGGAAATTGCAGCGGGCCCAAATCGACACAGAATAAAGTAGAGTCAATTTCGTTCGAGGCTTTCTCCCAAAAAAACGAGGAGCGCCAACGCGCTCCCCTTTCCGTGTTTCCGATCAATTTCGTCGCTCGACCCGGCAATGAATTGCCGGGCTACCATTGGAATGTCCCTATCGGGACAGGACACTCCATTTGTAGGCAAAATGCCGTTGAAGTTTTAATTACTTCGCCGGCGCGGGCGCATCCGACTTCGGCTTGGGCTCAAGCATAGCCTTCAACATCTCGCCTTCCGCCTTCAACTCCGGTGTCAACCCCGGCAAGGCGAGCGCCTTTTCAACGGCCACCTTTGCGCCATTGATATTTTTCTTGCGCTGGTTGCTGCGTGCTTCAAGCATCGCCGCCTTAAACGCATACTTCGTCTTCAGCCCGAGTTTGTTATCGGCGTCCAACAAGCTGATTTCGCTCGTCCATGCGGTAATTTCTTCATCAGGCATTCCCGGTCGCATTCCCTGATTAAATTTCGTCTTCGCATCCACGAGCTGGTCCAACGTCTTTGCGCGGTCCGCCCCCTTCTTGCTGGCCAACTCGACCTTCAACTTTTCGACGTTCGCCTGTGCATCGGCCATGCCTTGGAAACGCGAAATCATGGCGCCCAACTGCGCGGCCATTTTACTCTCCGGAGCGGCGTCGCGAGCCTTGATCAAATAGGCCACTGTTTCCCCGAAATTCTGTTTATCGAAGCAACATTTGCCCGCAGCAAAATACGCGTCCTGTTTCAATTCCGCTGCAATTCCCGGAACCGCCGCTGCTTTCTCGCACGCCGCTTTCGCTTCGTCGAATTTCTTTTCTTCGGTCAGCGTTTCGGATTGCGCGATCAGGTTCTTATACGTGTATTTCGACTTTAATCCGGTCTTGTTGTCGGGATCGAGTGTCAAAATCTCCGCGCCCAATTTCACATCGTCGCTGCTATCAGCGCTAAACTTGTCGCCGAGCGTCAGCATTTCATCCAAGAGCTTCGCACGTTCCAATCCTTTAGCTGCGTCCGCCTTTTTTCGAATAGCCAGAATGGACTCGTATTTCGTCACATTGCCGTTCATGGCTTCCAGGTACTTGACCGGCCCGCCCGCCATGTAGCCCATCTTCGTGATCGCTTTTCCATTCGCATCAGTGAGGAAGATCGACGGAAAACCTTGAACCTTGAACTTCTCTTGAAGCTTGCGATTCTGAGCGGTCAGCTCTTCCGACAACTGCTTTTGCTGCGGGAAATCCAATTCGACGAGAACAAACTTCTTCGGCGCCTCATTCTTGAATTCCGGGAGATCAAACACTTCTTGATGAAGTTTGATGCACCAGCCGCACCAATCCGAACCCGTGAAGTCCACGAGCATCAGTTTATGCTCGGCTTTGGCCTTTGTCTTTGCGGCTTCGAAGTTGGTCATCCAAAGGTTTTCTTCCGCCGGAGCGGCCCCTGCAAAGAGGTTTCCGCACACAAGCAACATACAAGCGATTGTCAACCCAGCCAACTTCTTCAACATAAATTTGCCCGCCCAAAAGAGGATTTGGTGAACCCTACTGTATTGCGCTCGAAAAAAGCGCATTGAAGTTTATACACCAATGATAAGACAAATTTCTCAAAAATCGCGCATTGCGTCGTCACCATTAAAACCCAATCGCGCAGCCGTCTTTGCGCGGATCGCTCGCCCCTTCGATGATTCCATTTTCCAACAAACGCAGCGCTTGCGCGCCACCAAACGGCCCCGGATCGTTCTCGACGAACGCATGCCCTTTCGCGCTCAGCGACTCCCGGACGTCCGGCGGAAAATCGCATTCCAACGCAACGAAATTTTCTGTGCGACAATCAAACCGGGGCGCACTGACCGCTTCCTGCAAGGTCATGCCGTGCAGTAAAAAATTCAACAGAAATTGAACATGCCCTTGAGGTTGATGATGCCCGCCCGTCACACCGAACGCCATGTAAGGCTTGCCGTGAAGCAACGCAAATCCGGGCATCAGCGTATGGAACGGACGCTTCCCCGGCTCCATTGCGTTGGGATGATCGCCATCGATCGAAAACATCGACGCGCGATTGTGGAAATGAATTCCCGTATCGCCCGCCACCACTCCCGACCCCTGATACAAACTGCTGATCAGCGAAACGACGTTGCCTTCCGCATCCGCCGTACAAATCTGAACCGTGTCGCCGTGCATCGCGCCAATCAGCGAATCCCGGCGCGGAATCGCGCGCGTCGGATCAATCGTCATGCCGATGTGCGTCGCGAACGTCAGGGACAGCAGGTCATCAAGCGGCGCTTGATAGTTAAGCGCATCGGACACATGCGCGTCGCGTTCGGCGAAACTCAGCTTGATCGCTTCCATCGTCGCATGAGTCAGCGCCGCCCAATCGTCCTTTAACGACTCCAGATTCAGACTCGCCAAAATATTCAACGCCAGCAGCGCCGTAAACCCCTGCGTGTTCAGCGGCGCTTCAAAAATCTCGACTCCGCGAAATTGCGTTTTGACGGGCGTGTCCCATGTCGAGGTGTGCGACGAAAAATCCGCGCGCGAAAAGTATCCGCTCTCCGCGTCGCTGCTGGCAACGATCTTCTCGGCAATCTCACCGCGATAAAAAGAATCCGCGCCACCATTCGCGATGATCTCGAAAGTCTGCGCCAAATCACGTTGCTTAAAAACTTCGCCGTATTCCGGCAATCGATCCTGCGGCACGAAAATCGCCCGAGCCGCATCGTTCTGCAATCGCGGGCGTATTGTTTCAAAATCGCTCGCGACGATCTCGCTGATCGGCACACCGTTCCGCGCATAGTCAATCGCTGCATCGAAGAGACTCTTCCAAGCCGCCTTGCCATCCGCCTGATGCAGCCTCCACCACCCATCGACGCATCCCGGCACCGTCACCGATCCCCAACCAAAGTTCGGCAGGAACTTCGCGCCGCGCCGGGCAAATGTTCGCCACGACAATTTCTCCGGACATCGTCCCGAGCCGTTGATGCACTTCAGCCGTTTCTCGCGCGCCGACCACACCATCGCAACCATGTCCCCGCCCACGCCCGTGCTCAACGGCTCAACAGCCGCCAGCGTCGCGCTCGCGCAGATTGCCGCATCAATCGCGTTACCACCTTTTCGCAAAATATCCAGCGCGGCAGCGGCGGCCAGCGGTTGGCTGCAACAAACCATCCCCTTCTTCGCTAGAACGGTCGAACGCCCGGGCCATTGCCCGGGTCGGGATGTGCGGGTCGATGTCATATTTTCCTACCTTCGTTTCAATTGGAACAAGCAGGTCTTCGCCGCGTTGCGAACGCGTTCGTTTCGATAGTCCAGCAACCGTTCTACTGCTGGAATATCGTCGATTTTACCGACAACATACACAGCGAGCAATGCAGCAACAATCTCGCCATCGTGATGTGAATGCAGACGCCGCAATGCCGCAACCCGCAATTCTTCCGCACCGTTCGGCACGCCAGCGATTAACGTTTGAATTCGCTCGCAGTGAAACTTCATTTGAAACGGCGTCGAAAATGCCAATTCGCTGCGATGGCGTTTGAAATCAAACTCAATCCACGTCGGCTCACTCATTTCTCGCTGGAATCTCCGTTGGTTTCGCCAAAAACCGCTGGTAAATAAACGAAATCAACATCAGCACCACCGCCAGTCCCACCAGCGATCCAATGCGATACAGGCCGCCCAATTGCCACAGATCGTGCAGGAATAATTTGATAATCGTGACGACCATCAATCCCATTCCCGCGTATCGCATCGCTGCGGTTTTGCGATTGAATCCGATAGTCAATAAGACAAACGAATACGCCGCCCATCCCAGCGAATACGCCATGTCCTGCGCGAATGTCGAATTGAAATCCAACGTCAATTGCGGCCCCGGCGCGCTGAAATAATCGGCGATTTCAATGTTCAAAAGTATGAACGCCAGCACCGCGCCCAGACCATACAACGTCGAACGAGCATTCAATTCACTGATCAGCTGTCGAGGCGGAGCAAGCAAATAGCCTCCCGCCAAAAGGCACACCGTCACCAGTCCATACGTGTACAAATACCAATTGAAAATCGGCGTTCCGCTGCGTCCATACTCCGTGATCACCCAAGGATTCAAACTTAACCGCGCAAAACAGACGACCAACAACAGGAACCCCGCCAAGCGCAACCCGCCGTGCGGAACCCGTGTAAACAACCACAGCAGCGCGGCCCCTTCCAGTGCCCATCCCACCGTGAGCCACTGCCGCTCAAATTGAATTGGGAAAATGAAGGTAACGAAGAATAAGGTCGTCGCGCCCATCAGCGCCAAAAGTGTATTTCGAATCGCTGCCGTTGAAGGAACCGAACGAATGACTGTTACCAATCCCAACAAACTTGGCACGGCCAGAGCTGCCGGAACCAATCCGAAATACCCAAACCCGGCCCACCCTGCGTGGACAGCTCGATAGATCAGAAAGAAATGCAAAGGCAACGACAGAGCCGATGCAATCCACGTTTCACTGCGCTCCACATTCTTTTTGATGAACACAAATGGAAAGGCCAGGAAAAGCAGTCCAAATGATAAATACCACGCGGCCGCGAGTTCGTAGTTCGCCGCCTCGAACCATCGTGTGTGCCACGCATACTCCACCAGTAACACGCATCCTAACGAAATCAATGCCAAGAAATCAATCTTGCACAATCGCACAACCGCCAGGAGCAGAACCGCCAGTAACGCCGAAAGTCCAAAAACAGAAGATGGATTCGTTAGCTTCATCTGCTGCGTCACCATTACTAAAAGCAGGAATGGCAAGATGGCCGAAACCGACGCCAATTGATTAAACATCTCCGGCGACAACGCCGCAGACTTACCGTTTAGCGCTGCTGCTCGATGACTGCCAACCTGTCCGGAAAACACTTTCTTCCCGGCCCACAAAATCGCCAGCAGGAAGAACACCGCAAACGCCCCGATCACGAGCAATTCGCCATTCAAATCCACATGCGAGATCGGAGTCTGTGTAATCCAAATTCCAGTTGCAAAAACAGTCAGCACCAACACCGCGAAGATGGCCAATAGCGAAGCCGTGAATACCGCCAGCATGATTCCCAAGATATCGATGAGCAACACAACCGGCCAGAGCATCCACGACAGTTCCGTGTTTTTGACAATCGGCAGCATGACGAACAACAATGCCAACACCGGAAAGAGATGCACCGCCGCCAGCGACGTCGCCGCCGGTTTCAATCGCTGCAAGACGATTGGATAAGTCGAATGCAATGCGGAAAAAAGCAGGTATGCACCGAGCGCGATATTCAACGCTGGAGCTTGCAGCCAATTCAATGTCCACAATCCAAGAATCAGAAAGACAAATCCGCCCGCCCACACCAGCACGGCCCGACATTCCGCACGCAACCATGCAACGAGGAGGAAACCTGTGTCCATGAAAAAGATAAAACCAAACAGCGTCGCCGGGTTCGCGATCCAATCATGGTTCGGTTTGTAACGATAAAAATCCCCTGTTAAATAGAGCGCAAACAATAACGCGACCGACGGCATAACAATCGCCGCCGCACTAATCCACGATTCCACGCGATTCAATCGATCTGCAATTGCCAGAGCTGCCACGAAGAGAAACGCGAACCCGCCGAAGATCGCCATCGCCACCGCAATCTTGTTTTCGATAAAAAACGCTTCCATCCAGCCGATCTGCATGAACACCGTCGCGCAAGCTCCAAGCAGCACCAGAAAACCCCAGCGCTTACGCAACGCAACCGCGATCAATCCCATATTCAAGATGGCAAGATAACCAAACAATCCCACCGGATTGTCAACTCCGGTCGAGAGCACCAGCGGCGTCAAGAACCCGCCCAATAATCCCAGCACAGCCACGAACCGCGCATCCAAGCGTACCGCCAAAATAAAAGCAGCGGCTGTAATCAAGGCCATGATTGCGAACGTCGGAATCTGCTCGATGAAGTGATAGTACGAATGCGCGGCGAAGGTATTCGCATAGAGAATGACCGTTCCTGTCGCACACAACGTCTGCACAGTAACAGCCAGTTTTTCACGCGACAGTTTCAGCCCGCCGACAATCAATCCCACTCCCAACACATAGCCCATTGCGATACGCATCTGCGGACTGATGAGATTGTTGTCGAACGAATATTTGATGAAAAACACCGCGCCCAAAAACAGCGCGAGACCGCCAACCCACGCGAACAAGTTGACGCCAAGGAACTTTTCCCAATTGATGGCCGGGACATGGAGTTCTTCTTGTGTCACTTTATTGATGGCGGGAGGTGCAATCATCGGTGTCGTCGGCGTTGGGGCGACAACTTTAAGCGCGGGCGATTCGGCGTGAAGCCGCGTGTAAATCGGCGGCGGAGCAATCAGCGCCTCCTCGAACGCTTTCGCCGCCACGACTTGCTTCGCTTCAACCTCGGCGACGCGAACGGCTGAATGCACTTTTGTGTGGAGTCGATCTTCTTCCAACGCTTCGTCGTGAAGGCGCTCCATTCGGCTCAGCGTTTGATTCGCGTTCGGAGCAACATAGGGAGGTTGCTGTTGGAGCTTTACCTCCAGCAGCTTCAACCGTGCTTCCAACTTTTCGATGTGTTCTTTGGCGCTGAACGCCCGCACCATCAACCAAATAAAAGGAATGAGCAAAAGCAAGACGAAAAAGCCGAAGCATAACGCGAAACCAATAAAATCGTTCATAGCGCTTCCACTTTCCATTTAAATGCGCCTGAATCAACCCTGCGGAGCGCTGTAGCTTTCGACGTTGATCCCAACCAATTCGCCCGTGGAATCGCCGAATTTTTCCACCGGCGTTCCCATGCGATTGAGCATTCCTTGATAGAGATTACACATCGGCGTGTTTTTTGGATAGAGCAAGTGTCGCCCAGTCTTCAGTGTCCCGCCCCCTTGTCCCGCCAGGACCAGCGGCAGATTGTGTGGGTTGTGGCTGTTCCCATCGCGAATGGGCGATCCAAATAGAATCATGGAATTCTCGAGCAGCGTCCCCTCTCCTTCCTTGATGCCTTTCATCTTTTCAAGCATGTACGCAAACTGCTGAACATGCCAGCGGTTGATCAACGCGTACTGGTCCAGCTTTTCTTTCTTATTTTCGTGATGCGACAGTTCGTGGTGCGAACCCTTGACGCCTTCAACAAATGAAAAGTTTTTCCCGCTCACGTCGTTGCCGAACATAAACGTGCTCACGCGCGTCGAATCCGTCCAGAACGCCATCACCATCAGATCCAACATAATACGGACTTGTTCCGTGTGATTGATCCCGCGTTCGCTCACTTTCGCCGGATCATCGTAGTAGCTCTTGATTCGGTCGCCGAGTTTCTTCACCGTCTCGCGCGCCAGCGGATCTTCATGGACAGCTTCCGCACGGCGTTTTGCGTCGAACTCGATTCTGTTTTCAATCGCGCGGATCGATCCGAGGTACTCGTCCAGTTTCCGCCGATCCGACGCGCCAACTTTCGCGCGCAGACTCTTCGCATCTTCCTGAACGATGTCCAGAACGCTCTTGTCGCTGCTCGCATCGCGCGCCCTACCTTCTTTGGGGCGGAACAACCGATTGAACGCCTGCCGCGGATCAATCTCTTTTGCGACCGGTGTCGTTGGCGTACTCCACGAAATATGCGAACCGTACAAACGCGTGTAACCGACGTTGATATCAACACCCGTCGTCACCGGTTCGATTCCCAATTCCAGCGACGGCAGCGGAGTCAGATGACCGATGCGTTGAGCCGCGACCTGATCCATTGAAACGCCGTTGCTGCGAACATCGCTGCCGGTCGTGCGCGTGATCGTCGTGCCGGTCATGAATCCGCCGGTCTTGACGTAATGCCCGTCACCCGTGTCGGTCTTGATGTTCATCAATTCCGTGAGCACCAAAATGTCGGACTTTACTTTCGCGAGCGGCGAAAGTGTCGGGGACAATTCGAATTCCTTGCCCACCCCTTTCGGCAGAAACTCCGTCGTGTTCACACCGTTCGGAAAGTACAGCACGCCCATTCGGACGGGGTGCTTTTTCGCGGTTTCATCCGCCCGGGCGCGAGGCATCATGGCTTCCAAAAGAGGCAACGACAACAACGCGCCTGCGCCTTTCAGCATGGTGCGGCGAGAAATGCATTCAGGTCGTGTTATCATAAAACTGCACTCCGAGCAAAATTGAATGAGTTATAAGCCCATTGTAACCGCTTACGTGCCGTGCGCCGTAAAATAGCATCCGATACGACACTATTTGCTGTTCGATTCGCCTCTTCGATTCCGAAACGGATAGCTCAACGCTATTTCGCGGACCAACGTCGCACCTTTGTAATTTTCTTTCCGGACCGTATCCACGATCGACTTGATCGTCCAGGAATCGTAGTTTTCGATACCGCGTCCCAGCGCGTACGAGATCATGCGTTCAGTCACATTACGCAGACAGTCGTCTTTCTTTTTCATCAACGCCGCGCGCAATTCTGCCGGGCCGGTGAACTTCTCGCCGGTCGTCAACACGCCGCTCGCGTCCACTTTTACGCCGCTGTTTTCGGCCCGGAATTTCCCGGTCGGATCGAAATTTTCCAGCCCGAACCCAATGGGATCCATGCGCGCATGACAACCCGCACATTCGGGCTTCTTGCGATGCAATTCGAGCCGCTCGCGAAAGCTTTTTCCGTCCTTCTCTTTGTCGTCGGGCGGCAACACTTTCACATTGGCAGGCGGCGGTGGCGGCGGAGCACCCAGCATCTCCGACAGCACCCATTTCCCGCGCAACACCGGACTCGTGCGCAACGGATACGAGGTCAACGCCAACACGCTTCCCATCCCCACCAAACCGCCGCGCGATTTGTCGGTCAATTTCACACGCTGTAGCTCAGGTCCTTTGACAGGCGCAAGACCGTAATGTTTCGAGAGTTCTTCATTCACGAACGTGTAATCGGAATCAAGCAGATCCAAAATCGACCCGTCCTGCCGAATCACCGCGTCGAAAAATGCAATCGTCTCCGCGTACATTGCATCCCGCAGCGACGGCGTGAACGCCGGAAATCGTTTGCGATCCGGCGGTGCGGATGTTTTGAAATTTTGGATACCCAACCATTGCGCACAAAAGTTTTCAGTCAAACCAATCGCTTTTGGATCGGCCAGCATCCGCTTAACCTGCTTCGCGATCGTCTCCGGATTCTGCAACGATTTCTTTTCAGCCAACGCGAACAATTCTTCGTCCGGCATTGATGCCCAGATGAAATACGACAACCGATTCGCGAGCTCGTAATCCTTCAACGGATGCGGTTCGATTCCTGATGGATCGGTTTCGATTCGGTATAGAAAATTCGGCGATACCAGCACCGCTTTAAAAACAAGTTTGAGCGAATCCTTGACGGAGGACCCTTTCGTGTCCGCCATATCAAACAGGCGCATCAACCGATCAATTTCATTTTTCGCAACCGGCCGCCGAAATGCGCGCGAAGCGAAGCGATCCACCACCGAGCGAGCCTCCTCGCGCAGGTTCGGCGCGCTCGCAACAAACGAAAATCGGATCCGATCGTCAGCTGCCTTGTCGAGAATTTCCCCCGCGGCATCCAGCAGCTTTTCCATCAAAATCGGCGGGATGAACAACGTGTCGGCATTGTTGTCGAATCCACCGCCGCCACTTCCATCCGCGGGAAAAGCATTGGCCGGATGGTTGTCGACTCCGAGCAAATCGCGAATCGTGTTGTTGTACTCGACGCGGCTTAATCGATGTGCGGTGACGCGCCCCGGGTCTTTCGGAAGCTTCGACGTATCGACATTCTTCAGCGCGGATTCGATCCACTTCCACAGCGTGTCGCGCTCTTTGTCCGTCGGTTGCGGTTTGGATTCCGGCGGCATCTCGCGGTCAGCTATCGCCCGGATCGCCGTCTCCCACATCTTCGGCTCACGCGTCATGTCGGGAGTGTCTTTATACTGAGCGAGATTCACGCCGCCTTTGGTCTTCTCTCCGCCATGACAACCAATACAATATTTTTTCAACACGGGCAACGCGTCCGTCGTGAAATTTAACACGGGCTCACCGGCAGCAAGCGCTGCCTGCACGAACACCGCAACACCCATCCAACCAACACAGTTCAACGTTGAAAATTCCTCTGTAGAAAATGCCTGCACAAAGCCGACTACTCATACCCCATCACCGGTCATGCGTCACAGCTAATTCAAGAATGAATTGCAAACGGCCATTCATTTTCCGTAACCGTTCAGTCCGCTCGTTTCTGCCTCTCGCAAAGGCGAAAAGACGCAAAGAACGGCAAGAAAAGGAAGGGAGAAATGACAGGTCCCACGGCTCGACTGTTTAAAATGTATTCTTGAGCATTAAACGGTTTTGCTCGTCTTTTCTTTGCGCCTTCGCGTCTTTGCGAGAGACAAAAGAAAAAATGAAAAATGGAAAAAACGTTCTTTGAGTATACTTTCTCCATCATGCTTTTCCTCGCCTGGCGCCACGTCCTCTACAATCGCGCGATCTCGCTTCTATTGATCGTGGGACTCACGCTCGTGATCGCATTTCCGATCGTCGTGTCACGCGCCGCGACTGTCGCCGAAGACGTCTACGCCAATCGC
Source organism: Planctomycetota bacterium (assembly GCA_025355035.1). Classification (GTDB taxonomy): domain Bacteria; phylum Planctomycetota; class SZUA-567; order H5-PLA8; family H5-PLA8; genus JANXLS01. Next base: position 14,143 of record JANXLS010001259.1, read on the forward strand.
GCGCGCGCGACGCCGCTGGTCATCGGACGCCGAGCGAACGCGCACCAACTCACGCTCAACACACTTTATTTTGAAGGCCCCAAACCACCGCCAATTCCACAGAAACTCGTTAAGGAATTACGCGACAAACACGCCGGACTCGTTATACCGATTTCAAATCGCCTTACTGCCGGCGGGTTTCCTTTGATCGGCACCGTTCCGGAGTATTTCGACTTCCGACAACTTCAGGTGGCTGACGGCGATTTTCCGGTGCTACTGGGCGAGTGCGTCGTTGGCGATAGTGTCGCGCGGAAGCTCAATTTGAAAGCGGGCGGTTCTCTGCTCTCAGACAAAACGAGTTTCCTGAACGTCGCGCACGAATACGCGTTCAAACTTGCCGTCGTTGGGATTCTCAAACCCACCGGAACTGCCGACGACCGCGCTGTCTTCACGGACATTAAGACGGGGTGGACTGTCGAGGGGCTCGGCCACGGTCATGACAACGTCATCGAAAACACGACCACGATCACGGGTCAGAGCGCGCCGACGCCCGAAGCTGTCAACGAGCAGGTCCAGGCCATTCTCGGCAAAGGTGTCGCCGAATTTCACGAGGTCACTCCGGAGAACATCCGTTCGTTTCACTTCCACGGCGACGAAAAAGAATTCCCGCTTTCGGCGGTGATCGTTGTGCCAAGTTCCGAAAAGAGCGGCACGATGTTGAAGGGCGCGATCAATTCAGAGAACGAATACGAAGCAATCGTGCCGGAAGTAGTCATCTCGGAATTGATGCGATTGGTTTTTAACGTGAAGAAAATTTTCGATACCTATTTCACAATGACGGCATTGGGTGTCTTCGCATTCCTTGCGATTGTAGTGCTCTTGAGTCTGGGAAACCGACGCGATGAATTCGCCGTGATGGTCAAAATGGGCTGCGCGCGCCACGCGATCTTCACTCTTTTCGCGTACGAATTTTTGATACTATTTTCGGTCAGCGGGGGATTGAGTATTTTGATTTCGCAGGCGGCACTTGAACTGCTCAAACGGTTCGCACTGTAAAATCGTAGGACGGGCTTGCAGCCCGCCCTACGAATGTCATTTACTTTGGCGCAGGAATGACCGGCACTTTCGGTCCGACTGTTTTGGGTACGACAGGCGGGGTGATGGGCTTCGCCGGTTCGTCCTTCTTCTCCGGATCTTCTTTCTTCTCTTCTTTTTTCTTGATCTCGCCAGTCTTGGTGCAGGTGTCGTAGACGTATTTGTTCACTTTGAACGCGTCTGCTTTTCCAACGGCACTGACCAAGACGTCGTCGTTGTCGATCTTGCCGAACGTCATCGACCGTTCCGCACCGTCCTTCAAGCGAATCACGATCTTCGCAGGCGGCTTGTCGAACCCACGATCTTTTTCAGCGATTTCATCGGCGTAACCTTTTCCGGTTAGATTCAACATCGTCGAACAAATGCTGCGCACTTTGCTTTCGTCCGCCGCGCTGCCTTCCGGTTCAGTAATCCACCAATCGGCTTTTTCATCTTTTTCGAGCTTCTGATTCGCTTTGACCGCGCCCTTGCCCGCGATCACTTTTTG
>JANXLS010001287.1 GCA_025355035.1 Planctomycetota bacterium
TTCGCTCTGGCGGTGACGATGTTTCAGATGGCGATTGCCATCGGAGCGATCTCCGTGCTGACGAAGCGTCGCGGGTTCTGGTATGTCTCGCTGGTTCTTGGATTGGTCGGACTCTATTACGAAGCGACGGCGTACACGAGCATTCCGAAGCACGAACCGCACGACAAGGATCCAGCCGCGCATGTTGAAAAAGCAGCCGAACACGGTGAGAAGTCGGCGGAACACGCGAAGTAAAAGCTTGGAGCTACCGGACAAAACCCACGCGCCCATCTGCTTGCGGCGGGCGGCGCATCTGGACACAGGGGTTTTGTCCGGTGGCTCTCAGAGTTTGGAGGACAACAACGCGTCAAGCGCTTGACTCCAAACTCTATTTTCGAATCACTACTGTCGCGTTGAGCGGCTGTGATTTTTCCACAAAGTATTAATCCAAATCATTTTGTATGCGAAATCGAGTTCCCACGATTTGAACTTTGACTTATTCTACGGCCTTCTCAATTCCTTTGAAAGGCCCGAATGAATCGCGGAAAGACGATCTTTTCTCAGTTTATTTTGCAGCTTTCGCATGACCGATTCCGCAAGTTCGTCGAGCGTTATGATGGCAACTACCGCATGCGTTCATTGTCATGCTGGGATCAGTTTCTGTGCATGGCTTTCGCTCAGCTTTCTGGCATGGATAGTCTTGGCGATACGATCGCCTGTCTGGGTAAGCGTGGGAAAACTCTTTATCATTTCGGTATTCGCGGCCAGGTTTCGAAAAGCGCGCTGGCCCGAGCTAATGCTCGTCGGGACTGGCGTATCTACCACGACTTCGCGATGCATCTGGTTGACGATGCGCGAAAACTTTATGCCGACGAATCCTGGAGCGAAGAACTGCTGGATCGTGCTGTTTATGCATTCGATTCCACGACGATTGACCTCTGCCTGACATTGTTTCCGTGGGCCAAATTTCGCAAGCGGAAAGCGGCCGTTAAAATGCACACGCTTCTGGATGTCGTCAGTCAAATCCCCACGGTCATTCATATTACGACTGGTAAAGTACATGATGTCAACCTCCTCGACAAACTGGTTTACGAAGCAGGCGCAATCTATCTGATGGATCGTGGCTATATCGACTACGAACGGTTATATCGGCTGCACTGTGCCAAAGCTATCTTTGTTACCCGTTCGAAAAAGAACGCGAAATTTCGATGGGTAGCTTCCCGACCGGTCAACAAAGCAGCAGGTATTATCCGTGATCAACTGGTGCGACTTCGCAATGCTGGCATGATCAAGTGTTACCCGGATTGTATGCGTAAAATTGTATTCATTGACCCGGAATCCGGCAAACGCCTGATATTTTTAACGAACGAATTGACCTTGCCTGCGGTGACCATCGCGGCATTATACCGGTCGCGATGGCGGGTCGAATTGTTCTTCAAATGGATCAAACAGAACCTCCGGATCAAAGCGTTTTTTGGAACCAGCGCCAACGCCGTGAAGACTCAAATCTGGATTTCCATCACGATGTATGTACTCGCAGCGATAATGAAGAAAAGAATGAACCTGAAAGCACCTCTATCAAAAATACTGCTCATTTTTCGCATTCGATCTTTCGAACGAACATCTTTGCAGGACGCACTTTATGAAAACGATGCGCCAAAAAACGAAATCGACTCTTGTAAACCGTTGCCATTGTGGGACTTTTAACGCGACGCTACTGATTTGTTCTGATAGTCGTATTCGGCCGCGCGGTGTTGAGTGCGGCTGAAGCGACAAAGCCGAACATTGTCTTTATACTTGCGGACGATCTTGGCTACGGTGATCTCGGCTGTTTTGGATCGACGAAAATCCGGACACCCAACTTGGATCGGATGGCTGCCGAAGGCATCAAGTTGACCGCGCACTACGCTGGACACAACGTTTGCGCGCCGTCCCGCTGCGCGCTGATGTCGGGAAAACATCCCGGCCACGGCTACATCCGCGAAAATCGGGGCGGGTCGGGCGATGGACAAGAAG
>JANXLS010001300.1 GCA_025355035.1 Planctomycetota bacterium
GTCACGTTCCCTCCCCCCCGCTAAGCCACCCATCGCGAGCGTGCTACCGTCTGGCGAAAAAAGTTAAAACATCGACCTGCAATTTGTTCAAACTTCGTTCAACCGCGAGCTCTCCCTTGGCTATATTCCAGATGCGAACTGCACCGTCGTCAAATGTGACAGCTAGAAATATTCCGTTGGGCGAAAAGCATGATCGCTTGACTCGCGCGTCATTGGATTTAAATTCAAATTTAACTTTGTAGTCAACGATATCGAGGATTTGTACGATGCGGTCACCTGAAACGGCTAATAAGTACCCATCAGTGGAAATGGAAATTGTATTAAAAAATCCGAGTTCCCGGCTAATAAACACAGGAATGCCTCTGGATTGTCCTGCAAGATATTCACTGTCCAACGCAACATTTTCGTTCTCTTTCAACAACTGCGGAAAATTACCGTCAATCATGGTGTTCGACTCAGCCCTCCCAAAATTGCGAAATCCCAGTGAGCGAGCGGCGAACATCGCTGATCGAAATCCATCTTGCGACTGGTTCTTTGCCCGAGCTCGCTCTAACCAGCCAATCCCCTCCTGATGCTGCGACTCCCTAAATGCCTCTTCTGTTTTCTTCAGTTGCTTCTTCGTTTCGTCATTCGCAACGACTAAGTTTGAATTCGCTTTATCTAATTTAGTATTTGCCAAGCGCGTTGCGTTCCTCTCCTCCCGTATCCAAAAGAATCCCACCGTCAACCCGACCACAATCGCCGCCACCGCCCCTCGAAACATCCACTTCGTCCTCCTCACCGCCACTTCCCGCTGCCTCAAATTCCTCCCCGCCGTCTCCCGCGCCGTCTTCGCCGCCACATTCCCCGGCCAGAGTTCAAGAGCCTGATCAAACAGAATCACCGCCCGCGCGAGATTCGGCACCTCCTGTGTTTGGGCTTCCGCTTCAGCTTTCGATGCAATCTGCGTCGATTGGCGATGTTTCAAAAACGCTTCCACCGCGCCCGTGAATTCCTGAGCATTCGCATAGCGATTCGCCGCGTTCTTCGCCAACGCCTTCAGGCAAACTTCCTGCAACTCCTTTGGCGCATCCGACCGAAACTCAGCGCGTTCATATAGTGCCGACTTCATCAGCACTTCGTTCAAACTCTCGCCGTGATGCAGTGGTTTGCCTTCCAGCAATTCATACAGAATCGCGCCCAGCAGAAACACGTCCGTCCGAGTGCTCAATCTACTGGAGTCGGCAAAGGCCTGTTCAGGAGCAATGTAATCCGGCGTTCCGCCGAGCCCAGCGATCGATTTGTGCGGTACGCGCGGGTCCACCGCGTTCGGCGCGTCCGATACATCCACAGCCAAACCCCAGTCCATCACCAACACTTCACCAAACGCGCCCACCATTACGTTCTCGGGCTTCAGGTCGCGGTGGATGATGTTCTTGGAATGAGCAAAAGCAACAGCGTTGCAGACCGCCTGTAAGATTTTCAGGTTCTCTTCGAGATTTGCCGTTCGCCGCACCGGGTCGTCGATGTCAAGGTTCTGCGCTTGGGCCTTCTCACGGGTGGCCCCGTCACCGCACTGCGCAGGATGCAGCAGATATTTCCAAGCGATGCCGCGCACCATTTTCATCGAGAAAAACCAGTTCCCGCGTTCGTCCTGCCCAAGCGAATAGACGGGAACGATGTTCGGATGATCGAGGAAACCTGTGACAAGTGCTTCGGAGACAAAAGCGTCCTTGGTTTCTTTTGAGCCTACTTTGTCAAGATGCTCGGGAATGATTTTCTTGACGGCAACATCACGCCGTAAAGATCCTTGATCGGCGCGGAAAATCTGCCCCATGCCGCCTTCAGCAACGAGTTCCTGAA
>JANXLS010001041.1 GCA_025355035.1 Planctomycetota bacterium
GATCCTGGAAGCAAATCCGGCGTATGCGGCATGGGTCGCGAAAGAAACAGGAATCCAGACTCCATGAGCGAAACGCTTCCGACTTCACAAACAATCGCATTGCTAGGATCGTTCGATACAAAGGGCGTTGAATACGCGTTCGTCAAAGAATGCGTTGAACAACGCGGCTTTAAGACGCTGACGATCGATTTCGGTGTGCTCGATCCGGCGCATTTCACTCCCGACATCACGCGTGCGGAAGTCGCTGCGGCGGGCGGTGCGGACTTCGCGGAACTGCTGGCGAAGCGCGATCGCGGCGCAGCCATTGCCGCGATGGCAAAAGGTGCCGAGGCGCTGATTCCTAAATTGTTCGCGGCCCAAAAATTCGACGGAATTTTGGCGCTGGGCGGTGGGACCGGGACGTCGATTGCTTGCGCGGCGATGCGGACGCTTCCTATCGGTGTGCCCAAAGTGATGGTGTCGACGCTCGCCGGGACGGATGTGTCGGGCGTGATCGGAAACAAGGACATCGTCATGATTCCGAGTATCGTCGATGTTGCCGGGATCAATCGCGTGAGCCGCGGCGTTCTCGCTCGCGCGGCCGGAGCGATCTGCGGGATGGCGGGGACGGTGATCACTGCGGCCGTCGACAAACCGGTGATCGTGGCGTCGATGTTTGGCAACACGACGAAAGCGGTCGAGCACGCGCGGAAAATTTTGGAACAGAGCGGCTACGAAGTGATCATTTTTCACTGTACGGGTTCGGGCGGGAAGATGATGGAAAGCCTGGTTGAATCCGGGCAGATCGCCGGTGTGCTGGACATCACGACGACCGAATGGGCGGACGAATTGGTGGGCGGCGTGTTGTCAGCTGGATCGGGCCGTTTGGATGCTGCGGCGAAGAAAGGCGTCCCGGCGATTGTGTGCCCGGGGTGTTTGGACATGGTCAATTTCTGGAAGCCGGATTCGATTCCGCACAAGCACAGCGATCGTAAATTCTATCCGCACAACGCCGACGTGACGTTGATGCGCACCGACATTTTCGAGAACCAGCAACTTGGCGAAATCATCGCGGCGAAGCTCAATCAGAGCAGCGCGCCCGTGACAGTTCTGCTGCCACTTAAAGGCATCAGCATGATCGATGCGCCGGGCGGAAAATTCTGGTGGCCGGAAGCGGACACGGCGCTGTTCGACGCGTTGAAGAAGAATCTGAGAAAAGATATTCCGGTCATCGAGATGGATTGCAACATCAACGATGCGGCGTTCGCGGAGAAGTGTGCGATGAGTCTGCTTGAAAATATTCAAACAGCGGTTCAAGGATCAAAG
>JANXLS010001042.1 GCA_025355035.1 Planctomycetota bacterium
TATTTGCCCCATGCCGCCTTCGTTGACCATCTCCTGAAGTGTGAATTCGCTCCACTTCGCCAGGCTCTCTCGGCGCGGAACGATCGTCGACTGCGCGCCCGTTTTCGGTGCAGACGGCTGAACCACAGTCTTGCCGCCGTCATCGGACGCCGCGAAGAGTTTCGACGTGCGCGTACTAAGCGTCTGTCCGGGAGTAGCGTGCTCAAACGTTTCCGAGCCGACGCAATCCCGCCACTGTGCGATGATTTCATCCAGCTTTGAATCGCGATTTGGACCAGTGGACATTGCAAAATCTCATACTTGTATTTTGATACTTGGATGCAATGTACTGTCGCAGAATACCCAAATTCTTCAAAGAAAAAAAACAAATGAACCCATGCCTGAAAGCAGGGAGGAAATAATTTATGCGCGAAATTGCTCGTGTTCAACAAGGATTTTTTCCTACGCAGGATCGCATTGTCAACGCTGTGGCCAGTCTCTTTAGGTTGGCCAATTCATCGTCCCCGTATGTGGTTCTCGACGCCGGATGCGGCACCGGCAAAGCCATTCACGATCTGCGCCAGAAAAGGCTCAGCCGACATCCCGACTTGGCCATCACACTGCTGGGCATCGAGTCAGACAAATCCCGGAACGAAAGAGCCACGGCTATGCTCGGCTCCGACAATGTCCTGTGGTCAGCCATCGAAGACGCCACCATAGATCAGCCCGTCAGCCTGCTGTGGTATAACCCGCCGTATGATCGGATCAGAGGTGCGGGCCGTACTGAGGTTTCTCTGTTTAGCCGCGTCAAAGACTGGCCCGCGCGCGGCAGCGGTCTGCTGTTGATGATCGTGCCGGACTATGTGCTGGCCGATGCCGATGTCGGTCTGGCTGTCGCAGTCGAGCGCGACTACGAGCTGCTCGGTCTTTGGCGCTACCCGGAGCCGGAGTATCAGGACTTCAAACAGTGCGTGCTGCTGGCCCGGCGCCGCGACAAAGCCCTCAACAAGACCAAACTGACGTTCCCTCGCTGGGCCGCAGAGCCGTCGAGGTGGCCGGTGCTACGCGATGACATGAAGCCGGTCGCCACCCTCCAGCCGGTATTGAAGGTGCCGACAATGCGCCGCACGCGGCTGGGCAACGAAATCATCCTCGACACGCTAACGCGCTCTCCGTTGCGCGCCGGGCTGCTCCGTGAAGCCGCTGCGCCCGCGCCGCCCATCGGTCGCCCGCTG
>JANXLS010001050.1 GCA_025355035.1 Planctomycetota bacterium
GAACCACCCCCGACCGACACGAAGTTCGTATTGCTCGCATTCCCTAAATTTGAGCTCTGGCCGAAACTTAACGTACCCGCCGATACGGTGCTCGTTCCTGAGTAGGTACTCGCACCCGCCAGAGTCCATGTGTTGGCACCGAAATCTTTGGCGACGGACAAAGCAAATGATCCGCCCGCACTCTGATCCGCCAGTACACCCGACAGTACGCCAGGACCATTTCCTCGCAAAAACAAGCTACGCGTAGCATTTGCGGTAATCGTGAAATTGCCCGCGCAAGTCAAACTGCCCGCTTGAACGTTTAGACTCGTAAATCCACCGCCGCCGTTTACCGAGAAGTTACCCAGAATGGAGTTGTTGCCGGCATCATTGACGACGGTTCCGAAATTCGCCGCAGAGTACAAGCTGTTGCTGGTGACGAAGCTAATACCAGACGGAATTGTAATGTTTGCCCCGCCCAAGTTGTCCAAATGCAATTGCGTGTTGCCAACTGATCCGTTGGTGACATTAACAGTCTTGGCCGATGTGCCGAACGAGTTGCTGTTGGCGGCCGTGACCGACCCGTTGTTGATCGTCACATTGCCGGTGAAGCTGTTATTGCCGGATAAAACCCAATTGCTCAGAATGTTGTTGGCAGGATTGTTCGTCTTTGTGAATACCGCAGATCCAGCCATGGCTTCGTTCATGACCAGCTTCGGACCCACAGGATTGTGGACGATCGTGAAGGGCGCCGCCGTCGCACTGGTTACGGCAGGCTGCACGCTAAATGTCGAAGTGTTCGTGATTCCCGTCACAACCATGGGCGTGATACCCTGTATGACTATGGCATCGCCCAACACAATCGCACCATTGGCCAACGACGTCGTCAACACCGAAGGATTGCCCGTGACAACTGTCGCCGTTCCGGTACCCGCAACGGATGACCCGGTCACCGTGTTATTCGCAAATTCAACCGTGATCGCGCCGTTCCACGTACCGGAAGTCTGAGCTAAAGTTGTCGTACCCGCACCGTTGTAACTGAACGTTGCGGCATTGGCGCCGTTCGATAAATTCAACACCGATCCCGCACCCAGATTCGCGGCGTTGTTGAAAATTGTCTTGCCGTTGCCGAGATCCACCGGTCCGGTGAAGGTACTGGTTCCGCCCAACTGCAACGTACCCAATCCCAGTTTGGCGAAGCCACCCGCAGTGTCGCTGATGTTGCCCAGCAAATTGGCTTGTTCTGCTGCAGCGAGGCCCACCGTGATCTTGCGCTGTGTCGAGTTGGTACCCAGCGAGAATCCGCTGGTCAACGTCAAGGGATTGGCGCCCGCACCGCTGTTCAGGCCAAAATCGCCTGTCACGTTCAACGGATTGTTTAGCGTAAACGTGCCGGCATTTGTACGCAGCGTGCCATTGTGAGTGATCGTGAACGCGGATGTCGTAACGGTTGGCAAGGGCGCAGCCGTCGTCAGTGTAGTTGCGCTGCCGACTGCCGTAATCACTTGTGTCGCACCACCCGCCGTGATCAAATCGCCGACATTGACTGCATTGATAATCAGTGTTCCCGTGAACGTAGTTCCAATACCCGTAACAGCCGTTGTGCCGGTCGTGGTGATCGTACCCGGTTCAGTAAGATTCGAACCCGGAACGAAATTGACCGTTGTATTGCTTAATCCCGTCGAAGTCGGACGCACGACAGCGTAGCTTGCATTCGTCTGCGTTGCGCCGAACGCTCCGCCCAAGGTCAACTGGGTGTCGCTCTGAATGGATACAACCACCTGCGGTGTCTGGCCGGAGACAACGAGACAGTCGCCCGGCAATACCTGGTTCAGCGACAGGAAGTTCGTGCCGTTTCCGGTGATCGTTGTCGTCGCAGCGGCATTGGTGCTGATTGTTCCAGTACCAGCCGTCGAAGTTGCCGACGGATGCAGAATGATGAAGTTGGTTGGATTGGTGAACTGACCCGGCGTTGCGGATGTGATCATGGACGTTGCACTGCTGATTGCAGTCACCGTCACAATACCGGCTCCATCCACGATAATTGAATCGCCCACCTTGATGTCGGTGCCGAACGTGGTGCCGGTTCCGGTTACGGTGGTCGTGTTGTTACACGTCACTGTGCCTGTCCCCGCGAGGAAGTTGCCGGTTGCATGCGTGATCGTGTACGCCGAAGCCGCAATCGCAGTCGCGCTGATAGTGGCTTGCGTCGTCAAGGACGTTGCGCTGGTGATGCCGCTCACAGTTCCCGTTTGTCCCGCAGCGGTGATCTGGTCGCCTACTTTAATGTCAACCAAGTAATTCGTACCCGTTCCCGTCCAGACGTTGGTGCTTGCCGCGACCGCAACGGTGCCCTGTCCCGTTGTGGCCGGCAACGGTCCTTGCGCTCCACCCACGCCCACGAAGCCCGCTTGCAGCGTCGTCGGTCCGGCATAGGTGTTGTTGCCCAGCAAGTTGACACTGTAGAGATTGTTAAATGTTATCCCTCCAGCTCCCGTTATCGCCGACGGCGAAGTGTACGTAAAGTTTAACGAGGGATGCGCCGTGACCACATCCATTGTCACCGCGCCGGTTCCCGCACCTTGGAAGGTCAACGAGGTATCCAAAACGATGCTGTCGCGCAGTGTCAACGCCTGATTGCTAAGCGTCCCCGTTTGTGTGATGGACTGATCGAAGATCGGTGCAACGCCGTTGCTGCTCGCGAATCGCAACCCGAATCCGGCGATTGTATTCGCGCCCGTCGAATTGGCATAGTTCAACCGATTCAAGAGGAACGGCAGGTTCGTGTTGTTGTTATTCGATACATATGAGGCGCTGTTAAGATTAAAATTCAGCACCGTATTCGATGACGGAACAGGTAGCGTGGAGTTCAGCCAGCTTATCGGCGTCGTCCAAAGGCTTGTGTTCGTGCTGAGTGTCAAGTCGTTTAAACTGATGCCGCCGCCGGTCGCATTCCACGTATAAGCCGGCGCTGTTGTGGCGTTGGTCAAATTCAAGAGCACGCGCTTCGGCGAGCTGGTATTATCGACTGTGTACGTCGCCGTATATCCCGGAATCGGCGCGATAGTCAATGTGTTGTCGGTAATAGTTCCGCCCGCCTTGATCAGCGTAAACGGACTGTTCGCCTGGTCGAAGCCCGGCTTGATTGCCACATTCAGCGTGCCGCTCAAAGCGACGGTTCCCGTCACATTGGCCACGTCGGTGTTAGCCAGCGAACCCACGTCGAAATTCAGTGCGGCATTGCTGCCCAAGACGGTCAAATTTCCACCGATGTTCAACGTACCCACCGACGCCAGTGTCATGCTTGACGACGGCGCACTGTTGCCCGGAGCCAGCGCAACGCCCACCGTGTTGTTCAACGTTACATTGCCGGCAATGCCACCCGTGCCGCCCAGAGAGGCGCTTACAACGGTCACATCGCCCAAGCCGGTCGACGAACTCACACCCACCGTCAGTGGCGCATTGGCGATCAAATTGGAACCGCCAACTGATGTTGTGCCGGTGTACGTGTTGTTCCCTGTCAAAATCAACTGCCCCGCCGAACCCAATCCCGCAGCCAAATTCGCACCGTTGGACCCGGTGATCACTCCGCTGATCGTTGCGATTCCGTTGCCGTTGTGTGAAATGTTGATCGCATTCGATCCGAAATCAATGTTCGCGCTGACCGCTATCGGCCCGTCCGCACTCAGAGCCTGCGCCGGAACCAGCGACTTGCCCAGCGACGGAGTCGAGAAGTACAATGCGGCTGACCCGTTGCCCCCTGAATTTTGCACCACCATTTCGAATGGATAGCGTGTCCCCGCAGTCAATGCGCCGACCGGAATAACGTTGTTCGTTTCCTGAACGCCGTGTCCGCCTGCACTGTAATCGCCAAACACCATTTCCGTATTGTTGAACAGCAAATGCCCACCGTCGTCCGTGGCAACGTAGAACGTGTACGCTTCGCTCGTCGGCGCTTCAAAGTATCCCGTCCAGCGGAAGGAATTGGTGCTGACGTTGTCCAAATTTGGAATGGTGGGGCTCTTCGTGCCACCGATATAGTAGGGAATCGCATCAATGCGCGACGTTTCCGGCGCGACCGCCACGGTTGTTGTCGCCGTATTGGTCACCGGCGTCGAAACCACGTTCGCGTTCGTGCGCGCGTAAGTCAGCGTAGATCCCGCTGCGCTTAGCAACTGGAACGTGCCGTCGAAGACCGGATCGCCCAGCGACACCGTGATCGATTGCGTGACCGTAAGACCGTGCGCCGCACTGGTCGTCAGTGTCACCACGTTGCTCGTCAACTGCTTGTTCGTAACCGTAATAGGATTCGTCGTCGCAGGTGTTGCAATTGTTCCGCCCAATACTCTGTGCGTCGTGCCGCCGCAACGTGTGAATGCAACCGTGCCGGACGTCGCAGTCGTAAAGGTGATGGTTTGCCCAACCACCGTGACTTGTCTCAGACCGTCGAACAACGAATCCGCCGGGTTGAGCGCAACGCGCACATAGTTGCCGGTCGCCACGTTATTCATCGAGCCAAGGAGTGTCAACGTCGCGGCCGTACCCGTTAATTGCTTGGCTTGCACAAACAGCGTTCGGTCTGCGGCGTTATGCCAATCGTAGTACTCGCCGCGCACGCCGTTAGCCGACGCGCCCGTGATGTTGAGGCTCGCTCCGACGACCAATTTGACGCCGGCCGCGCCCGTCAACGAAGCACCCGAATTCGATCCGTTGATGTTCAAGACAGATACAGCCTGGTTGACGCCATGCAAATCGATGACGTGGCTGGGCTGAATGTTCGCAATGTCTGCAGATCCTGGGAAAGTCACCCCGGTTGGGGATGTCCACACTGTCGAGTCGTCCCAGTTGCCGGACTTCACTGAGGTGTACGTCACGATGCCTGCCTGAGCGATAATACCCAGAGTGCCATCGTAGAACCCGAGCGCACTGTAGCCATTGGCTTCGTTGACGGTTATGTAAGGGAACGTCGTTACGCCTGCCGTTACGCCGCTGGTGACGAACAAGTTCGGATCGTTGGGCGATAGTCCGCTGCGATTCAAAGTCAACGTTCCGCCATTTTGACTGATCGTACCCACCGTAACCTGTACGTCAGGCGATCCCGACAAAGGAAGCGTCGGCGACAGCGTGATTGTGCTGGAACCCGCTCCAGCAATCAGGCTCGTAAACGATTCCGTGCTGACGGCGTTGGCGGGCGAATTCATGGTGAATGTGCCGCCCTGCATCGTCACCGTCGCGGTGCTGGCGATGCGGTTGTTCTTGCTGCCGGCCGAAACATTGTCGATCGCGAATATGCCGCCGGTGTTGACGGTCACATTATTCACGAGACTGACGGTGCCGCTCAATGTGGCCACACCGCCATTGTTGTCGGTAAGCAAACCGCTCACGGTGCCAATTACTGACAGAGTACCAGAGTTGTTGACCGTGCTCGCCGTTCCAAACGGCGATTGGATTGTTGCCAATCCGCCATTGTTGACCGTTAGCAATCCCGTGATACTTCCATTGTCCGACACGATGCCGCCGGTGCTCACCACGACTGGACCGCCCGCATTGCCGAAGTACGGAGCCGTGCTGGTCAGATTGAGCGTGGAGCCCGTGCCAACGTTGATCGTCCCATTGCCGGTATTGCCGCCGGCAATGTTCATCACGCTGGGTGAATTCAAATTAATCGTCGCGGCACCGTTGCCGCCTTGCCCTGCCACGCCCGTGACGCCCGTCACATTGAACGTGCTGCTATTGATGATGATCGTGCCGGTTGAGGTGCCGTTCACCGTTGACGTCATGGTCAACAATCCATTGACGCCCGCGTTGGCCGTCTTGATCAACGTGCCACTCCCCGCAATTGGACCGCCGATGGTGAAGCCGCCGTTCGCCGCAGCCGTGGCGAGATTATGCCACGTTTGCGTCGTCCCCGTCGCCAGCGTCACTGTGCCAAAGAAACCGATGTTCTGGTTGCTGCCGGCGATCAGATTCAACTGAGCGTTGCCGATGTTGATGTCTTTCAGGTATTCTGTTTGACCCGAGTTAAAGCCCTGAACACCCACTTGGATCGAGACCACGTTGCTGCCCATCGTATAGAATGTATTCGCAGGCAAATCGACTGTGAACGGACTATCGACCGTGATCGCAGTCGCGCTGGTGACTGCCGTGACCGTCTTGGTCTGGCCCGCCGCGGTGATCGTGCTGCCGATCAGCAAGCGTCCACTAGCTGCCAACCCGTTGAAGTTCGTTTGGGTACCGGTAATGACCGTTCCCACCGACGAGATCGTGCCATAGCCCAAACCTTGAGCATTGGTGGACGTTATCCCCGCGTTGTACTGTGTGCTGTTGTCGCTCAACAACCGCAATGTGCTGAGACCCATGCTGACTGTACAAGGTATGTTCATGACCGGATTACTGTTCACCGGCTGGAAGCCCAG
>JANXLS010001056.1 GCA_025355035.1 Planctomycetota bacterium
GGTCGAACGAAACGCTTGGCACTGACGTTCAATTCTGCAAGGACGAAGATGCACAGACTCTGCACGAACTCGCCCAGCGGATGCTTGCGGTCTACGCCGAGTACGCCGCGCTGGAGACAACGTTGCCGGACGGCGCACAGATCATCAGCATTGAACATAGCAATCGTTTTCGTTTGCTCGCGGATGTCCCGCCCATCGAATCGCGGATCGACTTGCTGGAGCTTCAAGGCGCGAATTTGGTTGTGTCCGACTTAAAGAGTTCCCGCAGCCGCTGGAACGAAACGAAAGTGCAGGAGGCGATCCCGCAGTTGGTGCTGTACGCGACGGGGCTGCTGCCATTGATGCGCGAACTGGGCGCAACACGGATCGTGACGAAGTTCGTCGTCGTTACGAAGGCCAAGAAGCCCGTCGTTCAAGTGCTTCAGCCGCAGGCAAGTCAAGACGATGTTGTTCGGCTCAAGCAGACGATCTCGGAAACTTGGAGCGCGATCCAGACCGGCTTGTTTGTGAAGCGGGAAAGCTGGGCCTGTGCCCAGTGCCCTTATAAGGGGCGCTGCCTCGGTCGATAAACGCCACCGTCATTTCAGTCAAGTCTTCTCCGGCCAACTTTGCTGCCTTCCGCAATTCGCAATCATCAACTCAAAAAAGAAAGGAATCCCGCATGAATTACTGGTGAATTGTCACGCGCTGTGAGGGCGCGACCACTTATCTGACCGCGAGATTACGGCGGTTCGGCCGTCCGGCCCGGATGTCCCCTTAGCCATCCCGCCAAGACGCAAGCCTTGAACTCAGGCTTGAAGATGAATGGACGGCCGCGCAGCGTGGCTGTCCAGCTGAGTACGTTTCAGTGAATTATGTTCATTCGACTGCCAGGCGGCTTGGGTGCGCAGCCAAGTCGCCTGTTTTCGTGCTGACGATGCCGGCTGGCTACCGGCTGAATCGCGGACTGCGAACACGATAGCTAAAAAAGGAGGAACGATGTCCACTGAAAGCATCACGCTGTACTACCGGCAGAACGCTTCGGACAAAATTTATCACGTTGCCCTGGATGAAAAGCCGGGCGGCTACGTGGTCAACTTTGCCTTCGGCCGACGCGGTTCAACGCTCCAAACCGGTACGAAAACTTTCGTGCCAGTGCCGTTCGATGATGCCAAGAAAGTCTACAACAAGCTCGTGCGTGAGAAGACGGCGAAAGGCTACACGCCCGGCGCGAACGGAACGCCGTATGCCGACACCGAGAACGCCCAGCGCAGCACCGGCATCCTGCCACAACTATTGAATCCTGTCGATGAGTCGGACGTGGAACGGCTGCTCGCCGACTGCTGGCACTGGATGCAGGAGAAGAAAGATGGGCGGCGCGTCATCATCCAGGTCGGCGACAAGATCGTCGGCATCAATCGCAAAGGGCTGACAATCGGCTTGCCGGACTCCATCGTCACGAGTGCCGCGCAAATCCCGACGCCGTGCATCATCGACGGCGAAGCGATTGGCGACACGCTCTACGCGTTTGATCTTCTGTCGCTGAACGGCAAGGACTACCGCGCATGTCCTTACCGCGAACGCTACGAAGCACTGGTGCGGTTGGTCGGCGACGGCGCCGCGATTGAAGTCGTCGAGACGTACACGTTGGCACCCGACAAGCGCGCTGCGTTCGAGCGATTGAAGAGTGCTAACGC
>JANXLS010001071.1 GCA_025355035.1 Planctomycetota bacterium
TGGTAAGTTCCTTTCAACAGAAGATATCAACGTCAGAAGCTTAAGAGTATCGCAGTGAAATTAGTTGTCAAATTAATAGTTTCGAATTGTTAATCTGGCAAATCGGCAAATCAGGGACAGTACCCGGCAAAACCCTACCCAAAGAGTTCCGCCTGACCATCTATAGCCAATCGGGATTTTCGGCCGCGTTTCAGCGGTTGCAGCACACGTTTGGAAACTCCGGGACAGACGGCGCAATGTTTTAACATCGCACCCGCGCGCCGGTTGTCATGGGTTTCTAAAAAAGTTTCCATACGAACCGCGAACGCCTGGATGTACTCCGCCGCTTACGACATCCACTGCAACGCCCCTCCCTCTCCATCCGGCATCGCGTGTTGCAGTTGCGGCACTTTCTTCGATCCCCCCGATCCGCACCCAGCGCCCGTCGTCGGCATCCCGTGATCTTCCTCGTACCGCTTTTTCTTCTTCGCGTTCGGACCCCAGCCATCATCCGGCCGACCTTTGTTCGGCGATCCCCATGCCGATTGCGTTCCCACACCGCGCAGATGCGGCGGCGCTTTCCCCGGATAACTGTTCGCGCCTTTGCGGCCACGCTCAGCCGGCACCAGACAATTGGGCCCATTTCCAATCAAGTCCTCGCGATGAGCCTCCCGCAACGCCTCGCGCACGTCATCGTGATAATCCGGATCGCGGAAGAAGAACATCGCCCGCTGCAAGCGCTTCTCGCGCGGCGTCTTCGCCACGTAAATAATCTCATTCGTTAACGGATTCACGCCGCAATGCCACATCGCCATCCCCAGCGTCAACGGAGCCGGATAAAAATCCTGCACCTGCTCCGGAGCCATGTGCTCGTTCTTCAAAAACTCCGCCAGCTCAACCATGTGCTCCAGTTTCGATCCCGGATGCCCGCTGATGAAATACTGAACCGTGTACTGATCCTTCCCAGCCGAACAACTCGCCTTCGCGTACTTCTGCAAAAACTCCTTGTACTGATCCGCACTCGGCTTCTTCATGTGATGCAGCACTTCGGGACTGACGTGCTCCGGCGCAATCTTCAATCGCCCGGACACATGATACTTCGTCAACTGATCGATGTAATCCCGTCCGCCGTCGCTCAACGCCAGATCGAACCGAATCCCGCTCTGAATAAAAGCATGCTTCACGCCCGGCATCTTGCGCGCGTCTTTCATCAAATTGAGCACGTCGCCGTGATCCGTATTCAGATGCTCGCAGATCGTCGGCGTCAGACAATTTCGAGCATGGCAACGATATCGCCCGATCTTGCAGTGCGTCCCATACATATTCGCCGTCGGCCCGCCCAAATCACTGATCGTCCCGCGAAACGCCGGGTCCGTCGTCATGTCCTCAATTTCTTTCAACACGTTCTCTTTCGAACGGCTCGATACCATCACCCCCTGGTGATACGTGATCGCGCAGAACGAACAATCCGCATAGCACCCGCGATGCGTCGTGATCGAATCCTTAATCATCTCGTAACACGGAATTCGCGCGCTGCCATACGACGGATGCGGATGCCGCGTGAACGGCAAGCCGTAAATCTCATCCATCTGCTGCGTCGTCAACGTCGCCGTCGGCGGATACACGACGATGTACCGATCGCCATGCTTCTGCGCCACCGGCTTGCCAAAATACGGATCACAATTGAGATGATACTTGCGGAACATCCACGCAAACCGCTCGCGCCCCGCGTCGGTATCCGGACTGACTTCGTCCCACGTCGGCGTCTCAACGACCTTCTCAATGTCGCCAATACCCTTGCGCATGATGCTCGTGCCGGGAATGCCATCTAACCCGCCGACACCATCTTCGCCCACCGGATTCAGCATCGCTTCAACGATCGATTTCAACGCCTGCTCAGCCTGCCCGAAGATCAGCATGTCCGCTTTGCAATCCAGCAAAATCGGCCGCTTGACTTTGTCCGACCAATAATCGTAATAGCTCAACCGCCGCAAACTGGCTTCAACACCGCCAATAATCAAAGGCGGGCAATCCTGTTTAAACGCCTCGCGCAACCGCTGGCAATACACAACAGTAGCCATATCCGGCCGCTTCCCCATCACCCCGCCCGGCGTGTAATGATCCTCGCGACGCGGTCGCCGCATCACCGTCAGCCGAGCCAACTGGCTGTCCAAATTCCCAGCCGTTACCCCGAAAAACAACTTCGGTCGCCCAAGCTTTTTGAAGTCATCCGTATTCTTCCAATCCGGCTGGGCAATAATCCCGACGCGCAAACCCAGATGCTCCAACCAACGCCCAATAATCCCCGCGCCAAACGCAGGATGATCAATGTACGCATCACCGGAAACGAGAATGACATCAAATTCATTCCAACCGTAATTGCGGCGAGCTTCTTCAAGAGACATCGGGAGCGGATATTTTGCAAGTGCCATAGGCGGGGGTTTACTTCGAATCCACTCGATCACATTTTTCACGCAGAGGCGCTGAGAACCGCCAAGCCGCAAAGAAAAAAGAGGAGTGAAAAGGAATGTCCTTGTGAGATGGGCTCATCCCCGGTCGTCCAGCGCGGCCATTTGAATAACGGCTCAAACACGCGGGAACTAGCAAGGAGTCGCGAATTGCTTGACGGGGTTTATAACAGATTTAGAAGAAAAAGAAATAGTCCTTCGCTCAAAAAATGACCCAATACAAACAAGCCGCGAACCTATTAGGCGCGCGGCTTGATCATGTTGTCTATTTCTATCGCTGTTCTCAGCGAAAGCATAACTCAACCAAACACGGTCGGCGTGCGACCGCGCGCGCGGCGGCGGGCGATCACCTTGCGGCCGGCCTTGGTGCTGTTGCGCTGGCGGAATCCGCTCACGCGGCGCTTCTTCAATTTCGAATTTCGTACGTTCGTTTTCATCGGTACGGCGTTCCTTCCGGTGCTTTAAATTGTCTCGTTGCGGAGCTGAAGCTCCACCATGCGAAGGCAGGGATTATGCAAGACAACACTGCATTGTCAACCTCAATTAATCACATTTTTTGCAACTGTTGCGCAACCGGTTCTAAACCGTCGCCGCGCGATCTTCATTGTAAATCGGATCAAACAACGTCTTGAACTTCGGTGACTGCGCCAAAAATTTATACGGATTCTCCCACACCACGTTCTTCGTCTGAGCCCGCGAAAATCCTGTTCGCAACATCAACCGCGCCGCCTTCGGTACCGTCAACGGATCGCTCACTTCCCAATCGCACGCGCTGTTCAACAGAATCCGCTCCGACCCAAATCGCTCCACCATGTCGCGCGCGCGCTGGGGCGTGCATTTCGTGCGCGGATACATCGTAATCCCCGCATAAAAGCCGCCATCCAACGTGTACTGAATCGTCTCTTCCGTGTTGTGATCGATGTTCACCAACGCCGGATTGATCCCGATTTCCTTGCACAGAGCCAGCGACCGCAACGTCCCTTCGAGCTTATTATTATGCGGCGTGTGGACGATCACCGGCACGTTGAGCTTCTTCGCCAGTTCGATCTGTTCAGCAAAAATCTTCTCTTCGTTCGGAGTGATGTTGTTGAATCCAATTTCGCCCACGCCAATCGCCGTCGGACGGTCCAGAAACGTCAACATCCCCTTCGTCACTTCGCGCGCCAGCTCAATATTCTCCGCTTCCTTCGGGTTCATCCCGATGGTGCAGAAGTGTTTCATCCCGCGCTTCTCCGCGCGATTCTTCGGCTCCCATTCGCTGATGTGATTGAAGTAATCGTAAAAACTCCCCGCATGCTGCCGGTCGTTGCCCAGCCAGAACGAAGGCTCGACAAGCGCCTCAATCCCACACAACACCATCATCTCGTAATCGTCAACAGTCCGGCTGTACATATGGCAATGAGGATCAATGATTCGCATGATGTCACCCTCGGTTTCTTTTCAAATTCTGACTAATGTTGATCAACTTCAAAACAACCATGGACTACAACGCGCGCCAGCCTCTAAGTGCCAAATATCAAATGAACTTGCCCTGACGCTCGCAAAAATTGTCCGAACTAAAAATCATCCACATCCTTCCGTGTCCATAAACGCATACATCAAAATGTGACAGATGATCAACTGCCCATCTTCAATCAGCCCCATGTGGTCGGCCTTGACGTGAACGTGATGCTTGACCATGTCTTTCAGCGCACCTCCTTTAAAGCCGGAGATTCCGACCGTCGTGCAGCCCGCCTGGTTCGCGTACTGCAACGCTTTCAAAATGTTCTTGGAATTGCCGCTTCCCGAAATCGCGAGGAAAATGTCGCCCTTCTCCGCATAATTCTTCAATTGCTCAACAAAAATATCATCGTACGAAATGTCGTTGCCCAGCGCCGTGATCCACGGCACATTGTCGGTCAACGAAATCACGCGGAAGCGCTTTTCCCGGTTGCGCGAGCACCCCTTCCCGAGATCGACCGCCACGTGCGAAGCCAGCGCCGCACTGCCGCCGTTCCCAGCGATGAACACTTGTTTGCCTGCGTGCCGAGCCGCCGACAAAAGCGCTCCGACCGCCGAGATTTCCTTCGGCTCCAGCGATTTCAGCACGCCTTCCAGTTTGCTGAGATAGCCGCGAATGTAATCCGGTGTTGCATAATTAATGGGCATAATTTGAATGGCCGTCAGAGCTTCAATCAAAGAAAAGAAACGATCATCATCACTGCATTCATTCTAATCGGCGTGCGCGCGGCGAAAAGGAAAAACAAAACCTACACTTCTGCGTTCGTGATCCCGCAATCGACCGGAACAATCTGCCCCGTAATCCCCGACGCGCCTGCCGAACACAAAAACGCCACGGCGTTCGCAATCTCCGATGCCTTTGTCAACCGAGCCATCGGAATGAATTTCATCGCCTTCGGATCGCTCAAACTTTCCGGCGTCCCCAGAGCTGCCTGAACCTTCCGTTCGCCCGGCGTATCCACCCACCCCGGCGCAACCGCGTTCACACGAATGCGTCGCGGATCGCGAGCCAGTTCCGACGCCAGCACCCGCACCAGCATGTTCAACGCTGCTTTCGAGACTTTGTACGCGCCCAACGTCGGCCCCGCCATCTCCCCATTTACTGAACTGATGTGTACGACCGACGCGTCTTGAACCAGCAATGGTTCCATGGCCTGCGTGAACAGAAACGCGCCCGTCACGTTGACGTTCAGCATCCGGTTGAAATTCGCCAGATCCGTCTTCAGCACCGGCAATCGGTAGTCGAAGACACCCACCGAATTCACGACCGCGCGCAACCCCTCGCCGCCCACGCGTTCGCGCATCGACGTCGCAAGATCAGCCAGTTGATCCGCGCGCGTTATGTCCGCGCATTCAAAAAATGCGTTCTCTCCCAAATCGTTCGCGACATTGCTCGCCTGAGCCGCCACCCGATCCACGACCGTCACCGTCCATCCATCCGCGTGCAGTTTCCGGGCTATCGCTTCGCCGATCCCCATCCCGCCGCCCATAACGATCGCATGTTGTCCCATCATGTCGCTCTCAAGTTCGTTAATTGATAAATTGAATTCGCATACGTTTATACCGTCTGGACTCCAGGAAGAAAACTGTGTAAACTAATTCTTTTGGTTTGCATGAAAAAAACTGGACCGATTCGCGCATGGTTCCCTGTCGATCGATCACTCATCAACGCGGACAAATATCATGATGAAACACGCTTCTTCCGTTCAGTTCGCCAGTGCGTTTCTCGTACTTTTTTCAGTCCTCCACACTGCAAACGCGGCCGACGCCTTTGTCGATATGAAATTCGACGACCTCGATCTCAAAGCATTGCCGCCGGGCTCTGAAAAATCGGAAGCATCCGACTCCCCTCTAATGACAATGATCATCGAAGAAGGGCGCGGCAAAGTCCTGAAACTCGTCAACAAAGAAAACAAAAGCCCAACTCTCACAGTCCCGCTCGACGTCACAAAAGTTGCCGGCAAAACCCTGAATGTTACGACCTGGTCCAAGTTCTCCGGAAAATACACGCCGATTACCGACAAGCCGTGGGCCCGCCCCAAACTTTACATCAACGCCAAAGATGCGCGCGGCAAAAGCATTCACAGTCTCTCGTTGACCCCCAATCCTGAAAAACCCGAATGGCAGGAACTCAAAAACAGCATCACCATCCCCACTTCCGCAGCGAGCGTCGTGGCTCAATTCATCATTCCCGAAGTGGAGTGCCAAGTGCTCTTCGACGGCTTGATCATCACCCTTTCCGACGCTCCAGTTGTCGCTGCAGCGCCCGAAAATCCGCCCGCTCCAGCAGCCCCCGCAACCCCGGCCGTTCCAGCAACACCCGCAACTGCAAGACCGATCGTCCCGCAAACCGTTGCGCCCGCCACCCCCGCTCCGCCCGCTGGCGATCCCAACTCACCGGACGCGCTCGCCGCCAAAGCGCCCAGAAAAACCTTCGACGACGGCGGCATGACCTTCAGCCCCGAATTGGCCAAACTCCTCCAAAAATCCTATCCCTCCAAAACCGCCAACGCCAACACTGTCATGCTCGTCGGGTCCGGAATCGCCGATAAATCAGCGCTCCCAAAATTCGGAGCGCCCTGGCACGCACTTCCGTTATCGCCCAAGTTGACCGGAGCCACCGCCACCCCGCGCAATCTGTTGATCGCCTTACCCGAAGCCTTGCTGAAAGAAAAACCCGAAGTCGTCTTCATCGCCAGCGACCCCGCTCCGGGCCGTAAGCCCTCGTCATCTGAATCCGAAGACTGGGACGACATCTGTCGCCTCTGCGCCCGTTTCGGAGCCCTTCCCATCCTCGTGCCACACGGGCAGGAAGGTAAGGACGAACAATTCGAACACATTGCCCAAGCCGTCAAGAAAGCTGCGGACATCAGCAGCTATGTCTTGGTCTCTCCAACGCCCGCTGAAGCCTTTCCAAAACGCATGGACAATCTTCTAAGACTCCTTGACATCCACGTCTTCGCCCGCGTCAAAGCCGAATCCGTATCCGGCAAGCCGGGTACTCCCAACGGAAAACCCGTAGAAGAATAAAACAAAAAGGATGCCTTTCTTTGCGCCTTCTTTGCGTTAAAATCCACTCTCCAAACGAGCTTTATTGACCTGCGCGGTGCTAAAGCACGCTATCGAATTGAGGAGAACCTTCTGCATGTCACTGACTTCCGGTCGCGGTTTTGGAATTGTCGGATTGGGATCCATCGCTGATTTTCACGCCAAAGCGATTCAGGCCATGGAAGGCGGACGCCTGCTCTGTGCTTTCTCGCGCAACGGCGGCGAACGCGCTGAAAAATTCGCCACGGAATTCGGTGTCGAAGTCATCGTCGGCGACTACGACACATTTCTCAAAACGCCCGGCCTCGAAATCGTCACGATCGCCACGCCCTCCGGTTCGCACCTCGAACCCGCCGTCGCCGCTGCCAAAGCAAAGAAGCACGTCGTCAGCGAAAAGCCCATGGAAATCACGCTCGAACGCTGCGACGCGATGGTCGCCGCCTGCAAGAAAAACAAAGTCCAACTCGGCGGCGTTTTCCAATCGCGCTCCAACGGCGGCGCCCAAGCCATCCGAACCGCGCTTGACCAAAAGCGTTTCGGAAAACTGACCGTCTGCAACGCCCTGATTCCGTGGCACCGCACCCAACAATACTACGACTCCGGCGGTTGGCGCGGCACGTGGAAACTCGACGGCGGCGGCGCGTTGATGAACCAATCGATTCATCAAATCGACCTGCTCCAATGGTTCGCCGGCCCCATTAAAGAATTGTCCGCCTACGCCGGTTGCATCGCCCACAAACGCATCGAAGTTGAAGACTCCGCAGTCGCCGCGCTGCGCTTCAAGAACGGCGCGCTCGGAGCCATCGTCGGCAGCACCGCCATGTTCCCCGGCCAACCCGCCGAAGTCCAAATCAGCGGCGAAAAAGGTTCCGCGTGGTTGAAAGGCGGACACCTCTCGCTCTTCCAATTCGAAACCGAAGAATCCGGCGACGCACAGGCGCGAATCGACTTCGGCCCGCCCAAAGACGACGCCGGAAAAGGCGGAGCATCCGACCCGCGAGCCATTTCCTTCGTCGGCCACCAACGCCAATTCGAAAATTTTGTCGCAAGCCTCAACGGCGGTTCGAAACTCATGGTCGACGGCACCGAAGCCCGCATAGCCGTCGAAATCATTCTGGCGATTTACAAAAGCGCGAACACCAAAAAAGCCGTCACACTCCCGCTCAAGAAAACGCCAAAGCTAGGGAAATTTAAATAGATGCAACGCGTTTTGAACGATCCGACGCGTTGAAGCCGGACTCGCGATGCAGAGATTAACGCGCGGCTGTTGCTTACTTCCGCTTCGGTACGCCCGTGGCCGGAAGTTCGTTCAACGGCACTTCGGCTGTCCCGGCATTCTCTCGGCGCAGATGCTCGCGCAACGTCATGAATCGCTCCCGGTACGCCGTGTTCTTCGGCGCCAGACTTAACGCGACCTGAAGATTGTGCGTGGCCTGCTTGTAGTCGCCGCGCACCGCACAGATCTCGCCCTTCGTCACGTACAGATACGCTTGATCCGGATCTATCTTGATCGCCTGGTCGATCAATTTCTCCGCCTTCTTCGGATCGAAAATGCCCGCCGCATGTTTGTCGCGAATCTTCACAAACGCCAGATTGTTCATCGCCCGAATGCACTGCGGATCGATGTCCAGCGCATGTTTGTAACTCGTCTCCGCGTCCTCGTATTTCTTCAACGATTCATGCGCGAATCCGGAGTTGATCAACGCCGAAATATTCTTCGGATCCAGTGCCAGCGCCCGTTCCGAATCCGTCAGCGCTTCTTCATACTTTCCGCCCCGGGCCAAAAATCCCGACCGCGCCGAGAGAAACGCCGAAACGACCTGCTTGTCCGTCATCGGTCGAAGATACGCGCCCGACGCTTCCGCCTTCGCGTCAAAGTGCCGCCACTTGCGGTAAAAATCGTCGTCCAGCTTCGCCCAATTATCAGGCGTCGGTCTCGTCACATCGAAATTCAACGGGGATTCATGCCCCTTCGCCATCGATGTTCCGCGCAGAAAAAAATGCCCCGGGCATTGAGCGCCATTCAAGGGCGCGCCCATCTTTCGCGCAACAGTCAGCGCCGAAATCCCAATCGACAAACAATTCCCGTGATGCTGAAACACCGCGTTGCTCAAATCGAAATCGTCGGCCTTTTCCTCATGCAACGGTTCGGACGGCTTCCGATTCAACACGACATCGTACAGCGCATCCAGGTAGTCGGACGTCTCCGGTTTTTCCGGCAATTGCCCTTTTGCGCGGGCTGCAAGCTTGTCGATCCGCCGCAGCGTCTCTTCGGCACTCGCCGATAGCTCAAACCCCTTTTCACTTCCCAGCGCAAGTATAGCTTCCGCCAAATCGAATTGTTCGTCCGGAAGATCAGCCAACTCCTTAAACGATCGCAACGCACGCGGGATTTCAGCCGGTTTGTCTTCATCAACGTTGCCCGACAGATTGGCCCCGCGCGGCTGCGTCGGCATGGCATGTCCCGGACTCTCACGCGCCGGATTGGCTTTGTTCAAATCGATAACGGTCGCGATCGGTTCGACGCTGTCTTTTTTAGCGTTCGGAACCGCCTGAGTCGTGGGAGCCGGGATCGACTTCGATTGTCCGATCGGAGTTCCATCGTTTTTATCGAGTGAGACCGTATCGGCCGGAGCAGGATCGTTCGGTGTCGTCGGGGCTGTTTTGGACGGTTTTGTTCGGACAGCGGGGTCCGTCGGAAGCACATTCGTGCTATCATCGGCACCGTGCGCTGAAGCCAGCCCGACGGCAATAAAAAACGCCGCGATGAATGCGCAGCGTTTTCGACTGTAATATGTCCCCGTTTTCAAATTCACTCGATCACCTGGGAACGAACTCTGTCGTTTCAATTAGAGTCTGGAAAACAAAAACTAATTTGCTGCAAACTTCACGCCTTCAGCGTTCTTGCTCCACCTTTCGCGCCACGCGTTCTGGTCTGCGCCCGGGAGCTCACCCTTGTAGCTCGTGTGATTCATCACAATCTCCGTCAGCAGTTCAGACGCAACTTCACCCACCGTGCGCTGGCGCGGAAGCCGGCCAGCATCCGATTTCGTGTGCCCGCCCAAATTGTACGCCGCATCGCTGCTGCTCAATGCATCAATTAAGAATGGAATTGACGCCTTGCCCGATTCGACAAGCAACGTCTGCGCATCCTGCCACGAAGAGGTTCCGAGCTGCGAAATGGCTGTCTTCAGCCGATCGTTCAATGTCGCATCACTCGCACTTCGAACTGCAACCGGAGCTGCTCCATTCGGCGCAACAACGCCCACCGAACCTTGACAGGGGCATCCACAATTGGATTGGCTCGAAGAACGGCTTTCGCTGCCGAAGAAGCCCTTTGACGGGGACTTGTCGCTCGAAGCATCGTACGTGGTGCCCTTGACGGCCGTCTCAACTTCAATGTCCGAAACATTCTTGTAATACGGCGTCTCCGAAGCGCTTGCATTAAACAATGCGAGTGCTCCCGTGAACGCGGCAAGAACGATGGACTGTGACCGAATGAGCATTGAAAAACCCCTTTTTTTGATTTCAGAATGTAACAAATTCATGTTGTCCCGAAACACCTACTCTGTCAAGTGTTTTATCACATTATCGGCGTATTTCCACGACTTCATCTTCAACTTATCGTCACAATCCGAAATTAACTTTCACCTGTGCATACATCCCCCTCGCACTCGCGACAAACCATCGTTCGCCAATTGATCGTCCTGCCTAATTGATCTGGACGTACCGCGAATCCAAGTCTATCATTCCCGCGCTGATCGAACGTGCATCGTCGCTTCGGAACTTCATCCTCTTCATGAACGCCAAAATTCGCGCCATCTATTTCAAGGAATTGACCGATACCCTGCGCGACCGGCGAACCCTCTTCGCGACCGCCATCATCCCCATCCTGATCTATCCATTAATGGTGCTGGGCATGGCCGAAGTCATGCAGATGGCAAAAGCCAAACTGGATCGCGAACAGTTTCCCGTCGCCGTTCTGCCGGGTACGCGCGATGTCGTCGAACGCATCCACAAGCTCGCTGTCAAAACTCCCGAGCCCCTTCGCGGCCTCCCCTCGCCCGCCGAAAAAAAAGAAAAAACCAAACAGATAACGCCTCCAACGAAAAACTCCGATCCAAGCAAACCCGCTCCCGACTCAGCGCTCGACGACGACGATCCAAACGATGTCTCGTTGGACACATTCCAAAAAACTCAATTCTCCTTCCTTGAAATGCCTCTCGAGGATGCTCGAAAAGCCCTCGCGCGCGGAGAAATCCGTGCGTTGTTAATGCTACCGGCATCGTTTGAACAAGAAATCCACGATCAGAAAGTTCCCGGCGCGGCCATTGAGTACGATCAGGCCGAACGCGTCTCGCTCAGCGCCTTCTCGCGTCTTCGCGCCATGTTGGAACGCTACGAAAGTGTCGTGATCAACGAGCGCTTCAAAACTCAATCGATCTCTGAAAGCTTTATCCATCCCTTCACCCTCGACGCTCAAAACACGGCCGTCGCGGAAAAAGTCGGCGGCTCGGTGCTCGGCGGTATTCTCCCGCTGATCTTCATCATCATGCTGATGACCGGCGCGCTTCATCCCGCCATCGACATGACCGCCGGCGAAAAAGAACGCTCCACGCTCGAAACACTCGTCGGCGCGCCTGCCCGGCCGCTTGAAATCATCACTGGAAAATTTCTCGCCGTCTCGACGATCTCGCTCGCCAACGCCACGCTGAACGTCAGCAGCTTCGCCACTTCAATCGCCTTGCTGCCGCTCCCAAAAAACCTCGACTTCCATTTCCCCTGGTCCGCATTGCCGCTGACGCTCATGCTCTTGGTCCCCCTCGCGGCCTTCTTTTCAGCGCTGCTCCTGATGGTCTCCTGTTTCGCCGCGAACACAAAAGAAGCGCAAGTATTCTGCATGCCCATCTTCCTCGTCCCCACCGTCGGCATGGCCATCTCCATGACGCCCGGAATCGAACTTCAAGGCCCGCTGCTGCTGGCCCCGGTCATCAATACCGCTCTGCTCATTAAAGAACTTTTTCTCTTCCACGGTACCGCCCAACAATTCGCGTTTGTCTTCTTCAGCACCTGTCTGTACGCCGCCGGAATGATCACGCTCGCCGCGCGCGTTTTTGCACGCGAAGAAGTGCTGTTCTCCGCGCAAGGCAGCCTGCGCCTTTTCCTGAGCCGCCGCTTTTTCAAGGAAACATCAATCCCGCGAACCGGCGATGCCCTCCTCGCCGCCGCATTGCTCTTTCCGCTCAATTTCTACGTCTCCCTCTGGATTCAAAAAGCGCTTATTCACGACGCCACGAAGCCCATCGAATGGCCCGTCGTCGCCGCGCTCGTCATCATCCCACAATACCTGCTGTTCCTCGGCGGTCCGCTCGCGATGGCGACGTACTTCAAGACAAATCTCCGCTCAACCTTTCAATGGAATCGCCCGAGCCTCAACGGCCTCGCCGGCGCGGCGCTCATGGGCGCGAGCACCTGGCTCATCGCCATCCAACTCTCCATCTGGCAGAGCCGCGTCTGGTCCTACGAACCCGGCGACATGGGCATCGAACACGCCATGAAGCAACTCAACGCCTCCCTGCCCGGACAGCTGCTCCTCGTCTTCATGATCGCCGTTACACCCGCCATCTGCGAAGAACACTTCTTTCGCGGCTTCTTCCAACAGGGTCTCGGCCGCAAGAACAAATGGGCGACGATCCTTCTCGTCGGTGCGCTCTTCGGCTTCTTCCATTTTCCCGTTTTCCGCATGCCGATCACCGCCCTGTTCGGCATCGTCATGGCCTTCACCGCCTGGCAAACGCGCAGCATCTGGCCCGGCGTGTTGATGCATTTCCTGCACAACGGACTCAGCAGTCTGCTCGCACCCAGCGTCATGAAGTTGCCCGATGGCAAACC
>JANXLS010001076.1 GCA_025355035.1 Planctomycetota bacterium
GCGGAACTGTTGTTCGACCGGACGGACCGGTGAAATGGGGAAACTTGCGATGACGTTGATAAAGGATTTGATTACCATCCCCGAGCAAGTCAACCGGGGCGACTTCGTGCTCAATCTCTCCGAAGGCGTGACACGCCCGGATAAGACGATGGAGACCTATGTCGTCACGCCACAGTTGGCCGAATCGTTCAAAGATGCGCTCTCCTTTATCAAGTCCGCGGTCGAGGAGAAGAAGAGCAAGGCGTCGTATCTGCACGGCAGCTTCGGCAGCGGCAAATCGCATTTCATGGCGGTCGTTTCGCTACTGCTGTCAAATCATGCGGCGACACACACCAAGCCCGCACTGCTTGAACTGATCGCCGCCAACACCTGGGTCGCCGGGAAGAAGTTCCTACTGGTGCCGTTCCACATGATCGGCAAGCCGAACATGGAGTCGGCGATCCTGGGCGGCTACGCAGAACATGTCCATAAGCTGCACCCGGACAAACCGTATCCCAGCGTATTCCTCGCCGAGAAGATTATCGAAAACGCCAACCACCTCCGGCAGAACATGGGTGACGCGGCGTTTTTCAAGATGCTCAACCAAGGGCAGGCGCAAGCCGGTTCCAGCAGCAGTACCGATTCGGGCGGCTGGGGCGCATTGGGTGGAAGCTGGGACGCCGCCAGTTACAAGGCCGCGAGCGAAGCCGCGCCGCTGCACCGCGACAAGCTGCGCCTGGTCGCCGACATCGCCGACCGCGTGTTATCCAGCGTGAAATCCAGCGGCCAATTTGTGTCGCTGGACGACGGCCTTTCGATCATCAGCCGCCATGCAAAAGACCTGGGCTACGACGCGATCATCCTCTTTCTCGACGAACTGATATTGTGGCTTCTGACCCGCGCCGCAGACTTGAGTTTTGTGCAGACCGAAGGACAGAAACTGGCGAAGCTGGTGGAGAGCCAGTCGGCGGATCGGCCCGTGCCGATCATTTCGTTCGTAGCCCGGCAACGCGATCTGCGCGAAGCCATCGGCACGCACGTCCCCGGCGCGGAAAAGCTCAACTTCGCCGACACGTTGCGGCACTGGGAAGGGCGTTTTCACGTCATCAATCTGGAAGACCGCAACCTGCCGTTGATCGCGCGGGAACGGTTGCTGAAGCCGAAGAGCGAATTAGCGAAGGCGACTATCGACGGCGAGTTCGCCAAGACGCAGCAGATTCGAAAAGAAGTCATGGACGTGCTGCTCACGCGCGAAGGCAAGCGCGACGAGTTCCGCGATCTCTATCCGTTCAGCCCGGCG
>JANXLS010001086.1 GCA_025355035.1 Planctomycetota bacterium
ATTGGATTTCTTTTTGCCTTCAAATTCAGCGCTGATTTTTTTGCTGCGAATTTCGTCCTTGAGTACGCTCAGTCGAGTGGCTTCGTTGCCTTTGGCGAAACCTTCGGCGGATTTGATTTCCGTGAATGCGCGTTCATATTCGACAACGGCCAGATCGAACTGTTGGCGTCGCACCATGCTGTTGCCGGTTTCGAGCGCTTCTTCAGCGTTTTCAATCTGCTTCTTCGCGCTGCGCTCCGGTGGCGGAGAACCGCATCCGCTCAATTCGACAGTCCCCAACACGAAGACGGCGGCGCATCCAACCGTCTGAATAAACTTCTTCATCGCGAATTCCTTGTGTGCCACTGAGCTAAAACCAGAACGAAACCGTCGACCGGAAGTCGACAAGTCCCCTGCTAATGATAAATGATTTTATACAACACTCCACTGCCGCGGCAAGTCGGACAGCGTTGTGCGCCTTCGTTACCGCCGGCGACCGTCTGGCCGATCATGCCTTTATTCGCGCAGGTCGGGCACGAGACTTTCGATTCGCTCTGGATCTTGAAAACTTTTTCAGCCATCAACGCGCGCAGGTATTTCAGCTTTATATTCTCAGTTTGTGCCTTCCACCAAATCGCCGGATCGTCGGTCTCTTCGGCGGTCTCTTCTTCCTTCTGGGCCTGCTGTTGCTGCTGCGTCTGCTGCTGGTTGCGACCGCCGTTCCGGTTGTTACGACCCCCGTTGCTATTATTGTTGCCGTTCCTGCCCGTTGCATTTCCACCGTTCTGATACTGAATGTACTTCATTGGCTTTGGCGCGCCGGGACGGAGCCAACTGGCGACGCCGTAATCTGCGTCATGGAACGATGCGTAATTCTTTGTGAACTCTAAATTCCCACTTTCGTAGCGTGCGTCGCGAGCCAGGCGGCCGTCGAATATTTTGACGACATCCGCCGTCGGCATCTTCACAACCTTCGAAATGTTCTTCGCCATTTCCGCCTTCAATCCGTCCGTGCCGGTGACATATTCCTTTAAGTCGTCGTACGTCGGTTCAGCGGATTTCGTCGCAACGCTGAGATCGATGTCGATCATCGACAGCACATCCTTTCCGGCAATCGTGATCGTCGTGTCGTTCAGCTTGAGAATCACGTCGTCGGCACCGGTTTTGGGTGTCGCCGGATTCGCCATTTTGGCCGGTGGAACAATACCCGCTTTGACTTCGTATTCGTCGGGCGCCGAACCGCTGCCTTCCATCGCATCACCGCCCACGCCGACCAACTGACCTTTAAAGCTCATGCCTTGCTTTGTGGTAACAAGTTTGCCCGGAATCGACGGGACGATGTTGCCCTTGTCGTCCGTGCGCAATTTCGTCATCAACTTCTTCTGGACCAGATCCATGGCGAGGCGGTACGACATCTGAACGATCTTTTTGTTGATCTCCGTTTTGCTACCCGCTTCGATCGCGGGGCGGAGCGCGTCCCATCGGCTCTTCAAATCCGAATTCTTGAAACTGCGGTCGAGTTGCTGCAAATGATCGAGCGCCGAAAGGCAATCGCCGCTGCGCATCTCCAGCAACATGTTGTCGAACAGATTCTGCGCCTGCTGGTTCGCGTTCTTTTGATACAGCTCCGCGCGGAAATCCGCGTTGCGTTCTTCGGTGCGCGGATCGATGATCTTCGCTTGTTCTAGGTGCTCGATCGCTTTACCGTAGAGCCCGATGCTCGCCGTCCAGCGCGCCATCGCCAAATGATCCGCCGCGTTCGTCGTGCTCGGCGGCTTCTCCAGCAAGCGCCGATCGTAGACTTCCTGCGCGCTGTAAAAATCGCTTTCATAGCGCTCAAACGGCTCTTCGTTGACGATCTCGTTTTTGTTGATCATCATCACGGCCGTTGCGGTGCGAAGACAAAGTTGGTTGTTCCGATCACGGTCCGGTTCGCGGAAGCCTTCCAAAAATTTCCCGCTTGAAAGCTTGTATTTGACGCCGGTCATCTTTTCGCCAAAAACCAATCGGCCACCATCGGCGACTTCCATGCCGTAAAGTTTCTGCACGCGTCGCCGCTCGGACTCTTCCAGATCGCTCCAGCGGAACCCCATGATCGTGCCGGTGTCTTTAAGTTTGAATTTGAATTCCGTTTCGCTGGCAGGAAGTACCACCCGCCCTTGCGTCGGCAGCCCGCGGATAATGATGTGAACATCATCCTCGCCGATCGTCGCTGCCGCAGGTGTATCCGCCGCTGCGACCTTCGTACTGGCCGTCGTATCCGCAAGCACGGGTTTCGTCTCGACAGCGCCGCCTATAAAGGTGGCGGATGCGACGAGCACTGTCAGCGACAGCGTCTGGAGCAAGTTGGAGTTGATCATGACCTATTCCTTATGGACGAACCTCGATCCCCATGAACGACTGACTTCTGACGATAAAGTAACCGGATTACTGCTCGAATTCAAAAATTTGAACCGTTCCTTAAGTTGCACATATGTCGGGCCTGCCACGTTTTGCAATCAACGACACACTTGTCCCACGCGTTCTGCATTTTCGTTCCACAATATGCACATTGTGTCAATTGCTAAAGCTATTCCGCCAATGCCTCCAGCATCTGCTTCGACCATCCAATGACTTCCTTCAACGTTCCAGCCAATTCATGCTTCGCACCCGGCGACATGTACTCTTTGTACTTCATCAGCATCTCAATCTTCCGCTGAAAATCCCGCGCATTGACCGCCCGCGCCGCCGCGTCGATCGTGCTCAACTTCCGTTCGTCCTCTGGCGCTTCCTCTGGCATCATTTCAACTTGAGCGTCCAGCGACTTTTCTTTGATCTTTCCAATACTTCCGCCTGTCCGAACATGATCCGACAGAACGTCGGCGACGTGCTTGGCAACTTTCTGAGCTTGATGCCGAATGCTCTTGCGTTCGTCCTCAGTGATGTCTTCCGTATCGTTCGCGTTTTCCAATCCGTCGCGAACAACAGCGCGCTCGACCTTCGCGACTTCGCGCTGGATCCCTTTCGCCGCTGTATGCGACAGCCCGCTGACTTGTTCGCGCTTCAACGTGCCGCGATCGAACAAGACCAGGCGTTGCAACGACGACGCAACCTTGTCCTCGTTCCATCCGCCACCGAGAAACTGGCTGATGTCCGCCGCGCCTATTTCATTGACCGGCGTCTTCGTTTCGCGCTGAATATATTCACGCGTCACGCGCACGGTCTCATCAATGATGTCCGACGTGACCCGATACTCCTCGACATTCTCGCTGGCCATGATCCGGATCATGGTCGCGTCATCGAGATCCCGAACCGGCAATTCCAGCTCATAGCCGTCATCAATGACGTTCTCTTTGACCAATTCGCGCAGTGCTTCCAGGCGATGGTGCCCATACGCGACTTCGTATCCACCGCCGCCTTTGCGGACAAGCAGATTGTCCCAAAAACCAGTCGTGCGGATACTCGCTTTCAGCATCTCGATCTTCTCGCGATGCATCGGATAGTGTGCCATGTCGCGGTACGGATTGGGCTTCAATTGCTTCAGTTTGATTTTCGTTGACATCGGTATTTCCGGTTGCTTCCTGTGGGTTCGTTCACTGATGCGAAGACTCTCGAAAAAT
>JANXLS010001108.1 GCA_025355035.1 Planctomycetota bacterium
GTCCGTCATCGCTCGCCCGACTCTGCGATGCTGAAGCAGAAATCGAAGTTCCGGAGTTGGAAGTCAAAGACTGCCGGGACCATTACGACATGTACGACGGAGACGGCGTTTGGATTCCCAGTTACGCGGGCTTCCTCGAAAAAATCGTGAGCGAACGTTGTCACCTTCCGCACTTCACGTTCGGGGATACGCACGCCATTCGGGATTCTCTTTTCGACGAAATCCCTTCCGATCACGTCCGCGCGCTGTTGATCGCCTTTACCAATCACTGTTACACGGCCTGGCGCGAATCCGATGTCAGCCTGCCCGACTACGACGAAGTGCGCTCAGACTGTCGCGATTACTGCGACGACTGCGAATACGCCTACGAAGAAACACACGGCACTTACAACGGTCCGTCGGCCGACGATGTTGAGGACGATGAAGACGAACTCGATCAGTCAGTCAGCAAACAGGAACGGCACGAACGCCAGCGTCGAAATCGCGAACGCGCTGCGGAACGCCAGCGTCGTCAGCAGGCGCAGGACGATGCTGAAAGCGAGGTCGTGGACTCGGAATGGATTTGCGACACCGATTGCGATTCATTTCTCGAACACGTCAGCAGCACCTACCACGAGGCGTTTGACGGCGATATTCCCGCGCTTGAACGGCGCTTTGAACAATTTCTGATCGAGCGTGGGGAGAAAGACTTCCCACCGCTGATCGTCGAATTGGCGCGACGTCGACCGTAACCCATTCACCCACAATTTAACAAAGGAGGCCCCATGAAACGCGAGGGCGAAATCGTTCTGACCATCCGCGAGGATGGGACGGTACGCCTGCAAATTCTCAACAACGACAGTCCCGGCCACGGCGAATTGTTGACGCCACTTGAGCAGGTTCTGTCGGACTGCGACGCGGCCCGTGTTCATACTCACCGGCATGACCACACGCATCACCAGCACGAACACGCCAGCGACGGAGGTGCGCGACCATGAGTTGCTACAGCATCGTCACACTTCAATTATCCCTCAAAGCCACTCCCGACGAAATCGCGGAAGCGGTGCGTGCGATGAAACTGACCGTCACGCAAAAAAGCGAATTGGCCGTCAGCGCTGGCATCGTTCAATTCACCCGCGCTTCCACGCAGTCGGCTTGGAGCGTCAACGCTCCCAGCGATTTCGATTCAAAGCGCCTTCAGCGCGAGTTGGCCCGCGCAAAGGCCCTGTCCGAAGCGCAGCGTCTCGGCTACCGCATCACGCGGGAAGAGCGTCAAGGCGATCGCATCGTTTTGCGGCTCGCCGTCCGCTGATCGACTCATTCACTTCAACCCATTAATGGAGGAATTCCATGCCCGTCATTGCCCACGCCGACCATCCCGGCGATTTTCTCGTCGGCTTTGCGGTCGGCGCAATTCTGTCAGCAGCGTACCTTTTGCTGCGACTCATGTCTCGGCGGACCTAACCACCGCCGCACTCACCTTCGGAGACATTCGTGAAAACTATCAATCAAATCGGAACCGTTTTCTTCACCGACAAACTGGCTTCAGTCACCACCGAGCGCGTGCGCTCGGCGCTTGAAGCGTCCAATCTCGACCCCATGCTTGCCCACGATTTGTCCAAGCGCTACTGTTTCTCCCGCGCCAAAAACCAATTGCAGGCCGAGGGACTGATCGACGAGATCAAGGAAACGCCCGACCGTTGGACGTGGC
>JANXLS010001167.1 GCA_025355035.1 Planctomycetota bacterium
GTTTTTCCTGCTGCAACCAGAGCAATTCGCTGTCTTCGTCGTAGGCGAGCAAGTCGCCGAAGCGGCCCCAGCGGACCAGGGTGTCGAAGACTTTTTCGTAGTTTTCGAAGGGCATGCGGAAGACGATTGTTTCGAGGACGAGGTCGCGGTGGATTTCCTTGTTGGTCTGACGGCGGATTAGATCGATTACTTCCTTGAAGATGCCGAGCTTGACCAGTTGGCCGCGCCAGATTCCTTTTCGGACGTCAAGCGGCGCGCGGACGTACTTCTGACCATCGGCTTCGAGTACGACCAGGCGTTTTGGCGTATCGACGAATTCAAGCATCTCGGCGGCTTTGACGGCGGAGAGCAGGCGGCCGAATTCGGTGTGCGTGTCGGCGGAGATTTTGTACATGTCTTCCTTGCCGCCGCGTGCGTCGAGGTACTCGAGAAGACCCACGATTTCGCTGGAGCTGATGTCGGGCAGCGGTTCGAGCGCGATGACCGACGCGGTCGTCGAAGTCGTCGCGGTTGTCTCCGGCGCGTCGGGCATTTCAGAGCCGGTGATGATGTCGTGGAGGTGATCAACGAGTTTGAGGCATTCGGGCGAACGGGAGTCACGCGGACGCGGCAGTTTGTTTTCGACGATCGTCCGAACGCAACCGGGATTGGCTCCGAGCACGACGATGCGGTCGGCCATGAAGACGACTTCCTTGATGTCGTGGCTGACCATCAGGACGGATTTTGGATTGCGATCTTTCGAGCCGCAGAGGTCGAGCACTTCGGCGCGCAAACTTTCGGCGGTGAGTGCGTCGATCTGACTGAAGGGTTCATCGAGGAAGAGGATTTCGGGATCCACGCTGAGCGCGCGGGCGATGCCGACGCGTTGCTTCATACCGCCGGACAGTTCGCGCGGATAAGCTTCTTCAAATCCCTGAAGGCCGACGAGGGCGATTGTTTTTTTGGCGCGCTCGGCGATTTCAGCTGGGCCTAGTCCTTTGGCTTTGAGGACGATCTCGATGTTTTGGGTGACGGTCATCCACGGATACAGCGCTGCCCCTTGGAAACAGATGGCGGCGCCGGGGTTTTGTCCAGTCATCACGTCGCCATGGTACCGCACTTCGCCTTTGGTGGGTTTGATCAAGCCGGCGAGGATGCGGAGGATGGTGGATTTGCCGCAGCCAGAGGGGCCGAACAGGGCGATGATCTCGTGTTCTTTGACCGTGAGATTAATGTTCTCCAGCACGCGCAACGGATTACCGTTGGGGAGCATGAACTCGTGCGACACGTTACGCACTTCACACAGAATTTCACCGTTTGACTCAGGCATGTTGGATCCTAGCTTAAAGTTTAAAGTTCTGTTCATTTGCTTAAAGAAAAACGAGTTTCAGCTAAATCGTAGAGTCGTTTCCAAATGAAGCGATTGAAGAGGACGACCAACGCGGACATGACGACGACGCTGGCGGCGAGCACGGCTTTTTGATCTGAGACGCCGGCGACGCTGCTGATAATTGCGCCGAGACCGGTGGCTTCGATCGGTTTGTCGCTGCCGATCGTCAGATACTCGGAGACGATGCTGGCATTCCAGGCGCCGCCAGCTGCGGTCACCCAACCGGTTACGAGATAAGGGAAACAGGCGGGAGCATAGAGCGTCCAGAAGCGTTGCCAGCCCGTGACCCCAAAGCTATGGGACATTTCTTTTAGATCGGCGGGGATGGCCATGGCTCCGGCGATCACGTTGAAGAGGATGTACCACTGTGTTCCGAGCAACATGAGAATCGCGCTGACGGTATTGATGCCCAGGGGTTTCAATGCGAGCCAAACGAGGGCGTACAACATCGGTGCGGGAAACGATGCGGCGACTTGTACGATGGGTTGGAGCAGTCGGGAGAGTTTGGGCGAGAGGCCGATGGCGAGGCCAGCGGGCAGCGTCCAGAGTGTCCCGACAACGGTTGCGGCGACCACGCGTCCCAACGTGGCGCCGGCGCCGATGCTGATCTTTGCCCATATGGAGCCGGGGACATTTGCCAAAAGTAAAAACAATTGCAGGCCGCCCCAGAGCAGTCCGCCGCACAGCGCGAGGAAAACCGATGTGGAGATGACCTTTCCGAGAACGTTGGGTTGATTGACATCGGGCAAGTGTTCGGAGGCAACAGCAACGTAATCGGCGTGAACGACAGGCGTAGCGGGGGTCGGAACGGTCTTTTCGTCGCGCGTCACGAGGTTTTTAAGGAACGACAAGATACGCGAGCGGCGCAGAAAATCGAGGAACCAGGATTCGGCGGCTTCGCCACCGGCTCCTTCTTCGACGCGAAATTTCTGGGCCCAGACGACGATCGGCCGCCAGAGCAATTGGTCAAGCATCACGATCATGAGAATCATCGCCACGATGGCCCAGAATTGCGCCGTCCAGCGCGCGCCGCTGTCTTCGAGCGTGATGGCTTTGGCCATGTACGCTCCGAGGCCCGGAAGGTTGTACGATTTGTCGTTGAGCGTGAAGGATTCGCAGACCATCAGGAAAAACCAGCCGCCGGCCATGCTCATCATTGAATTCCAGACGAGTCCCATCATCGAGTATGGTAGTTCCATCCACTTGAATCGTTCCCACCAATTGAAGCGATAGACGGCGGTCGCTTCGCGCATTTCGATGGGAACGGAGGTGATGGAATGATAAAAACTGAAGGTCATGTTCCACGCCTGGCCGGTGAAGATCATGATGATGACGACCAGTTCGAGACCGATGTTGTTTCTGGGAAACAGCGACATTAACGATAATGAAACGACCGGCAAAAATGCGAGCACCGGGAGGCTTTGCAGAATGTCGAGCAAGGGAATCAGGACGCGGGCAGCAATCTTGTCTTTAGCCGCCCAATAGCCGTAGAGCAGCGTGAAGGCGAGCGACAGGATGTAGGCGATGACGCCGCGGCTGAGCGAAAAGAAGGTGTATTTTGGGAGCGCCCAGGGGGACATGTCGATTGTGAAATCAGACGACGGCGGGGCAGCCCATTCGTGAGAGAAGCTGAAGAGTCCGAAGATGATTCCGGCGATACCGCCCAGCAACAAGAGGTCGGCGACGCCGGAGCCGCGCGTGATGTTCAACGCGGAATGAGCGCCGCCCCAGATGTTTCCGAAAAATTTTTTCATCGCACAACGAACCCTCTTGAAGCCCGCGCTTCGACCGAATTTTTCTCGCTTCGGGAATTGCGTTTTGGTTATAACCGCGATTCCGTCGAAGCAAGCGGGAATGGATTTAAATCAGGGGAATTTACGAAAGATTAATCACGCGTGCAATCCCGGCGAGCGTCCCAGCACAAATCCCGGGGCAATTTATTAATAATGATCTAATTGCGACAGGAGACATCCATGACGTATTGCCACTCGTGTGGGGTTGAAGCGCCAACGCGGCCTACTGCCTTTTATCAGAATATTGGGATGGTTCTTG
>JANXLS010001183.1 GCA_025355035.1 Planctomycetota bacterium
CCTCGATGGCGGCGAATTTCATCTTGGCGGCACGCCGGAACAAATGGCTGTCGCCGGCGATGCTCGGGCACTTCGCAGCGATCCGGCTTCGAGTCGGCAGGACGCTGACGGGCAATTGCGTCAACGATCCGTTGTCGGCGCAGTGTCAGATCCGAAACAAGTCAAAGCCGATCTCATTATCATATGTGGTTGGGTTCCGTCCCAAACTCACCGCCGCGGCCGAACTGACACAGCGCTTGGTCAAGGCGCTGACCAGCAATGTCCGTGAAAACCCGGCCGAGCGTTGCGCGACAAAGCTCGACTGGCAAGCCTTCGTCAAAACTCAACCTGAACGTATTCAGCAAATCTTGGCAGGATTGGCTGAGGGGTACAGCCGCAAGGAAATGGCCCGGCGGATTGGCGTCTCCTCGTGCCGGCTCTCGCAATTGATGGATCGCGTCAAACTGTCGCTGACCGAGTTCTTCGCCGATGCTGATTTGGAATTCGTGCGGTCTGTCGCAGCATGATGGAGCGCAAAAAATCCATGAAGCCGCGAGCCGAAAAAGAGGTCAGCAAGAACTGAGCAACGAGTCGACTGGAGCCGGGCGCTATGAATGCGCTCGGCTCCATTCAATTTCTGTGCCTACCATCAAGGATATGCGACAGCGGAAAAATTTAAATCGCACATTGACATTTAATCAAATGATAGTTAGTGTCTCTCATATGGATGTTTTGATAACCCTAAATGTAACCGCGCAGGTCCTCAATGTTAAACCCTATCGCGTTATCCATCTTTGCGAAGAGGGCTGCGTCATCCCTGCAGAGGATTCGGAAGGGCGGGGAACGGTGCGGCGGTTCAACAGGGACGATCTATTTCGATTGGCGGTCGGTTTGGAATTGCAGAACGCCGGAATGACCTGCGTAAGGATCAAGAAGGCGCTTCGAGTTTTCGATTGGCTGCCGCGCGCGAAAAGTCTTGCGCCGGTTTTTAGAAAACAGGGGCTGTGCGGAGTGATTGCGGCGCTGGCAACGCCGGAACATCCCGCGATGCTTCATGTCAAAGCGCCGGAACGTGGCGTGCATCCGGCCGAATTAGTGATGTCGTTTTTGCAAACGAACGTTCCGCTTCCGATGCCATCGGAAAGTGGGTTGGGAACTTGCCGTGATACGCGCGGCGTGGATGTGTGGCCGGTTCGTGTGACATTAAATTTGAGTTTCATTTTATCGACGATTCGGCTTCGTTAAGCCATGATTCGGAGGAAGAGAATATGCAGCCGACCAGCCGTGACGGAAACGCCGAAATCAAACGCGCCACCGCGATTCTCAAGTTCGAGTTGCCCACGCTGCCAATGCCCCCGTCGCCGGGACA